>JAWUVZ010000054.1:0-23123 GCA_034112105.1 Glaciecola sp.
CGTTTAGCGCGAATGGGTTATGTTAGTTTGTACCGAATGCATCAAGTGGTTATTTATGGCAAATTAAAAACGTTGTTGTTTATGTTTGTCAGTCGAATTAACAATAGGTTACGACCCAACTTAAAATTACATTGATAGTTGCCATCGTTTCTAACATCCTATAATAAATTGAGGTTTTTATGAATTTTGCAGAATTCGCAGCTTCGCGAAAAAGCGTTCGAGGGTTTACTAAAAAAGCGGTTTCGAGAGAAACCGTTGACGCCATTATAAATACAGCAAAATGGGCGCCTTCGTCCTACAATACGCAAACGTGGCGCGTGCATGCGGTGACAGGCGAGGTCCTAGATAAAATACGCGAGGGTAATACTCAAAATACGATTGCTGGAAAGCCCCATGTTCGTGATTTCCCTTATAAGGAAGATTATGAGGGTATGCATAGGCAACGTCAGATTGACGTTGCTATTCAGCTATTTGAAGTGATGGGTATAAAGCGCGAGGACAAAGAAAGGCGAATGGATTGGATGATGAGAGGTTTTCGTCAATTTGATGCTCCTGTATCGCTTGTTCTTACTTACGATAAGTCGCTAGAACCTGCCGGTATCACTCAGTTTAGTTTAGGTTCGTTAGCTTACGGAATTGTACTCGCGGCTTGGGATCTTGGTTTGGGGTGCGTGATTAATGGCCAAGGCATTATGAAATCAGATGTGGTGCACAAATATGCGCAGATACCAGACACCGAAGCAATTATGATTTGTATTGCGTTAGGCTATCCAGATAACGATTTTGCCGCAAATGAAGTGCGCTCAGTGCGCGCAGATAATGAGGACTTTGTGAGTTATCACGGTTTCTAAATAGGTAAATCGCGGTTAGCAAAAACTAAACCCGAAAATGAAATAGGGAAATTGAGGCGCCATTGCCTGCAGTCTTGCTTTCCCCAACGAATTGGCTTGTTAAAAAGCTCATTATTTACCGCCTACTGCCGATAAAAATGTTATTGAAGTAGGTCATTAGTAAACAGCGGTGGAATCTATGCTTTTCTTAGAAAATAAAAAATTAACGCAAGCTCTTGAACAGCGTAGTGAATGCCAAGTAAGAAAAAAGGAACTGGACCTCACCGTCGCCGCAATACAAAGGGCCGTTCCGTTTATAACATTTATGCCAGACGGTACTATTCTTGATGCAAATGAACATTTTCTGCAATTATTTGATTATCGACTAGATGAGATTATAGGTAAGCATCACAGAGTGTTATGTGATGACAATTACGCTCGCTCACCTGAGTACAAAGTTTTTTGGCAAGACTTAAATTCGGGCGTTGCTAAACACGGACACTTTACCCAAACAACAGCATCTAAGCAAAAAGTATGGCTTGAAGCGTCTTACTTTCCTGTAGTCGATGACAATGATAACGTAATAAAGGTAATTGAAATTGCCACTAACATTACTGATGTTCATGATCAAAATGAAGATAAAAAAGCGTTGTTGGCGGCTCTTGATAGTAATGTGGCTGTTGTCAAATTTACGCCTACCGGCAACGTTTTGGAGGCGAACCAGAACTTCTTATCAGTCATGGGATATGCCAATCAAGATATCTTAAACAAACCTCATAAAATGTTCTGTTACGATGATTTTTATATTAAAAACCCCCAATTTTGGTCAAAATTAAGTTCAGGTGAAAGTTTCTCAGGTCGTTTTGAACGCAAAAATGCGACAGGTAAAACGGTTTGGCTTGAAGCCACATATAGCCCAGTAAAAGATGAATGGGGTGAAGTATATAAAGTGGTGAAATTTGCAACCGATATTACAGCGCAAGTCACTCGCTCTCAAGAAGCTAGAGATAGCGCAGCAACTACATCTGAAGAGACTTCTCAGATTGCAGCAACCGCTAATCATGCGTTAAGCGAAGCAGTCGGAGTGTCTGAGCAAGCGGCAAAAGAAATAGCATTGGCTGTGCAGTTGAGTCAACAGTTAAAAGAACAGGCAACGCTAATATTTAGTATTGTTGAAGCTATTCGTGCGGTCGCCGATCAAACTAATCTATTGGCGCTTAACGCAGCTATTGAAGCGGCTCGCGCAGGCGATGTTGGTCGGGGTTTCGCTGTTGTTGCAGATGAAGTTCGTAAACTTGCTGGTCAAACGGCAGCATCTTCTTCAGAAATTTCAGAAGTGGTTAATGCAAACAGCCGATTTATAGAACAACTGCTCGAAAAAATGAATATCGTTGATGAATTATCAAGTAGTAGCGTTAAGCGAATTAGTTCTGTAGCGTCAGGCATAACTGAAGTTGAACAGGGCGTTTCCCAGTTAGCTGTTATTATGTCTCAGTTAGCAGAGTGATAAAAACGTCTTTCTTCATCACTCTTCACTGAGTCTACTGTAGCATTTATTTAGTTATTTTTTGTACCATGACAAAAATCATAGGTACAGAAAATATGGCTAAGAAAGTCGCGGCAAAAATGCCGCCTATCACCGCAATACCAATCGCATCCTGTTATGCAGTACCCGCACTATTTGATAAGGCCAAAGGCGCAGCTTCTAATATAGATGCCATAGATGTCAGTATCAATGTAAATAACTTAGAGCAGAAATAAACTAAACATTTACGCGCTGTATTCAATTCACTTCACATTATTATCCGATCCTGAAATGACGTTAAGTATCGATATCAAATTTGATCTTAATCAAATTGATACTTGCTTTTCAATATACCATTTTATTTCACATTAACTGACTCAGATAGTACACCAAGCTTTTATTTAGACTAATGCTTAGGGTGGGCTGCAGATTTGTTTGATAATCGCTCCCGCATATCAAGATTTACAAAGAGTTTAATATTCAATAACAGTTAGGTTACTACTTACAAAGTATAGCGGTAGAAAGAAGTATTTGTAAGATGTGGTTATAGGGAAAAATAACATGTTACAAAAAAGCGGTTTTGTTAGAGACAATATCAATACGTTTGCCACATTTTATCGAGTAACGGACCTGATTTTTATAAAATCTTCTTTGGCTTTAGCCTTGTCAATTTTCCAAATAGGATATTCACAAGAATTTTTTATCTTGTTCCTTATTTCTATTATCTTTTTTTCAATTTTTGCGGAAATGTTTACCTTGTATCGTTCATGGCGAGACGGTTCTTACAAAGAAGCACTTTTTAATACCTTATTGTCTTGGTCATTATCTTGTGCATTTATTTTGTTATACGCATTTTTAAGTGAAAACAGCATTGAAATTTCGAGAGAGGTAACATCCGCTTGGTTTGCTATAACCGCAATCGCATTAGTTTCTTGGCGAGCTTTTTTTGTTTTGTTCTTACGCTATATTCGCAGTAAAGGTATGAATACGCGCAGCGTAGCGATTATAGCGCTAACCAACGAAGGACTTGTTCTTGCACAAGAGATTCTCGATAACCCTCAGATTGGGTACCATTTGGCAGGCATCTATGACGATCGAGAGGAGAAGCGTTGGCCAAAAATTTATGATGGGGTGCACAAAGGCAACATTACGGAAGGTATAGAAAATGCGCGTTTAAATCAATTCGATGTTGTTTATATTGCCTTACCATTAAAGGCTGAAAAACGCATTATCGACCTTTTGAATTTACTTGGTAATACAACAGCAAATGTTCAACTTGTTCCTAATTTATTTATGTTCAGTGTGATGGGTTCCTCAATGTCGCAAGTAGGAGAGGTTCAAACCATTAGTCTATATTGCAGTCCCTTGCGAGGTACTTACGCTTTAATTAAACGATTAGAAGATATTATTATTTCAAGCACTATCTTAATCCTTATCTCGGTCCCATTAATTGTTATCGCACTTGCCGTTAAAACAACCTCAAAAGGGCCGGTTATCTTCAAACAAAGTCGCTATGGTTTGAACGGAAAAGAGATCAAAGTATGGAAGTTCCGGTCCATGACGGTCACGGAGGATTCAGATAATGTGACTCAAGCAACTAAGAATGATTCACGGTTCACTAAAATAGGCGCTTTTCTGCGTCGCACATCTCTTGATGAGCTGCCACAATTTTTCAATGTGCTGCAAGGAACAATGTCAGTTGTTGGACCGCGCCCTCACGCACTTGCTCACAATGAAAAGTATCGAACAGTCATAGATTATTACATGCTGCGTCACAAAATTAGACCTGGTATTACTGGTTGGGCACAAATCAACGGTTGGCGCGGTGAAACTGATACTGTAGAAAAAATGGAAATGCGTATTAAGTACGATCTTGACTACATTCGCCAATGGTCCCTGTGGATGGACGTTAAAATCGTTTTTTATACTATCCTTCGCTCATTCACTGATAAGAATGCTTATTAAAAAATGCTCTCTCGTTTTGGGTTTTAGGTGGACATAAGGGCCAAAAACCTATTTTAACGAGAAATATTTAGTTCGTTGTAAGAATCAAAGAGTGAATTTTTATTAAGTTGGATATTGCGATTGAAGGACTATGTGATGCTAAAAGGGGAAAATCTTGTGAGCAGTACTACAGAAAAGAAAATAATAGTTATAGTGACGCTGAAATTGACATATTGCCTAGTTATAACCTTGCTTATGTTGCCAAAGGGTCTTGCCCAATCAGCGGAGGGTCTGTTATTAAATGCAAGTGTTTTAACCGGTTATGATGACAACGTTTTACGCCGCAGTATAGCAAGTTCTGATCGTATGATTAAATTTTTGCCGGAGTTAAAGCTCAAATCTTTATACGGTAAACATCAATTTTATTTTGGCTATAACGGAGGATTTACTTCTTATTCAGATAACAGCTCTTTGAATTACGATGATCATAATTTAAGTTTAAGAGCGTTGTTTGACCACAGTCGGCGGTTTAACAGTGAATTGCAATTAACATATCAAGATAAAATCGAGCAACCAGGGACGACGAACGCTTATTCGACTTTAGTTACCAACGAGTTTAATCAGTTCTCTAACAAAAATGCATTGGCGAGGTTTCTTTATGGCTCACGTAAAAGTATCGGCCAATTTGTGCTCGCATTTGATGTTGATGATCGAGAATATAGTAATAATCAACAAGAATTTAGAAATGTCGAACGCAAAAGACTTATAGGCACAATGTTCTACAATCTCGGACTAAAAACACGAGTGCTATTTGAGGCAAGAGTGGCTGCGTTTGACTACACTCCAGAGCTGCAAATTGCAGATCAATCAAATCATGAAGATACCTACTTCGCTGGCGTTGAATGGCAAGTAACAGCAAAGACTAGTGGTATTTTCAAAATTGGTTATCAAAGCAAAGATTTTGAGAACCAGCAGTTTAGTGACGTAACAGGCCTAAGTTATATATTGAATATGGATTGGTCTCCCTACAGCTACACTAAAATTAATGTTGGTGCGCGAAGGGAAACGAAAGAGTCAGCAGAACTGGGTGTTGGTGGCTTTTTAGATACCTCTTATTCGATAATGATCTCACACGAAATGAGCGCTAACACAGAGTTTTTTGCTAGTTACTTCAGCTCAAAAGAAGATATTAACCCCTCTTTAAGTAGAACAGATCGTCGGGCTAAGATAAATCTGGGTATAGCGTATAGGTTAAATTCCTGGTTGACAGTGGAGTTAGATTATCGTCATCAAAAGAGGGAATCAGATATTGAGTTGTTAGAATTTAGCTCCAATGCGGTCGAGCTATCTTTCAGCAGCACATTTAAATAAATCAAAGGGTAGTTTACTTAATAAAGAGTGAGGAAAAAAGATGAAGCCTTTACAAGCCATTTTGGCAGCAATTATCGGGTTTTTATTGTCATGGCCGGTGGGTGTGCTGGCTGACGACCTGGATAGCTATCGATTAGCAACAGAGGATGAAATCTCTGTCACTGTCTTTAATGAAGACAATCTTAATTTAAACAAAGTGAGGATTAGTGACAACGGGACTATTTCTATGCCTTTGATTGGTCAGATCGTTGTGTCAAACCTCACTGTTGCAGAAGTGGAAAAGAAAATAACGGGCTTGTTACTACAAGGCTATTTAAAAAAGCCTAATTTGACGGTGACCATAACTGAGTATCGCCCTTTCTATATAAGTGGCGAGGTCAGGAATCCAGGGAGCTATCCGTTTAGGCAAGGTTTAACAGTGAAAAAGGCAGTGACATTAGCTGGAGGATTCACTGAGAGAGCCTCTAAATCGGCGATTTCTTTGGTAAACGAAAGCACTCACTCTGATATCCGAAAGGTGATGCTTGATGATGATGTGAAGCCGGGTGATGTGCTCACCATTGGCGAAAGTTTTTTTTGAGAAAGTCTAAATAGGTTGGTATAAAGAATGAATAAGTTAGTTGCTCAAAGAACCCTCAGAGAAGCTGCCATGCACGCTAAAAATGCCGAGAAAGATGATGAAATTATCGACTTTTCACGGAATCTAAACATTATAAAGCGTGCTAAGTGGAGTATTTTTGCAATAACAATATGTTGCGTCGTTATAGGTGGGATTATTGCGTCTTATTCCGTTCCCATTTATAAGGCGTCAGTCAAAATATTGGCTGATCCACAGCGAGCAAATGCGATGGGACAAGAGCAAGACATTACGCCCGCGCTTGTCGGCTTATTTTATCAAACCCAGCATGAAATAATTAGTTCGCGCAAATTTGCGGAAACAGTGGTGGATAAACTAGAAATGGTTGATAAATACCCACAAAATGGAGAGCACCGCATGCCCGTGCTTACCTTGCTTGAAAGATTTCAGGCAATTTTAAGCAAAATAGGGCTGTCGGCGCTTTTCCAAGACGCTAGTTTAAATGCTAAAAATACTGCCATCAGCGAGGCAGGGTTGCGCATGAAACTGGTTGCTGATGTTCAGGATGATTTAGAGGTAACTGGCGGTAAGCAAAGTCAAATTATTAATATTAGTTATATTTCGCCAGATCCTACAGAGGCCGCCGCTGTGGCCAATACTATTGCTGAAGCTTATATCCAGTTTGGTTTAGAAACTCGTTTAGATGAAGTAAGAAATACTGAAACATGGTTGAGTGATCAATCGAATCATTTAAAAATGGCCTTACAAGAGTCTGAAGCGAACCTTAATCAATATCAATTTCAGCAAGGCTTAGTAAACACAGATCAACAGCAAAAATTGTTTAATAGTCAGTTGCAGTCTTTAAATCTCGAGCTTATTAAGGCGCAAACTCGATTAAGTGCTGCCGAAGAGCAATATTTGGTCGTTAAAAATGTTAAAGCTGATGCTAAAGAATTGTATTCATTGAGCCCTGTTTTACAAAACAGCACAACCAGTGACATGGTAAAGCAGCAAGCTAGACTGTCACAGCGGGTTAATGAACTATTTGAACGCTATGGGGAGAGACATCCTGACATGATTGCGGCACGTTCGGAGTTGAACAGTGCGACTAGTAATCTTGCCGCTGAAGTTAATAAAGTGGTGGAGAATATTGAAAAAGAGTATCGACTGGCTCAAGTTCAAGTAGCTAATATTGAAAAATTTATTATAAAAAATCGAAATGATTTTCAAGCACTGCAAACTAAAAACTTCTCTTTGGTCAGTTTGGAACGAGAGGTGGAAAATAATCGACGTATTTATGAAAATTTTCAGCAAAGTTTGTCAGAAGCCAGCAGGATCAGTGAGTACAATCCGTCAAATGTGCACATCATTGATAATGCAACCGTCTCAGACGAGCCCTTTAAGCCTAATATCAAATTAATATTGTTTTTATCTGCAATATTAGGAGTCATTTCTGGTATTACTTGGGCCTTCATACGTGAAGCTTTAGATAATACATTTAACACAGCGGACGCGATTGAAGAAAAGTTAAATATTCCATCCCTTGGCATTACTTCGGTAGTGAAAAAGAAAAAGCGCAATGTAATACCAGAAACCCAATATTTGCATGATTCACACTCAGTCTTTGCTGACAATATTAATACTATTCGAACAAGTCTCTTATTCTCAAATATCGACAATCCACCTAAAATTATTTTAGTGACGTCAGCCACAGGTAGCGAGGGTAAATCAACTCTAGCAACTAATCTTGCGACTTCATTTAGTAATTTAGGTAAAACATTGTTGCTTGAAGTGGATCTGCACAAACCCAGTATTGCAAAAAGTTTCGGTATCAAATCGAAGGCAGGCTTAACTGACATCTTATGCACTCCACTTGGCGGTCAACAAGATATTGTGCACAGCGTAAATGATCAGAAGCTGAGCATCATCGCCTCTGGAAAAATTATTCGTAATCCACTTGAATTATTGTCTTCCAATAAATTCGAAGAGCTATTAGCCAGATTCAAGCAACACTATGATTATATTATTCTTGACGGACCGCCTACTTTACCTATCAGCGATTCTTGCATATTAGCCAATAAAGTTGACGGTGTCATATTCGCAGTCAAAGCAGAAAGCACCAAAGTGAAAGCTGCAAAAGAAGCAATATCGCGTCTGCAAAAACTAAATGCCAATGTCATCGGTGCAGTATTGACAACAGCGGACCCGAAGAAAATGAGCTACTACGGAGAACATTTTCAAACAGATGAATATTATGGTATCAAACCGGGCAAGGATGACGAGTCATTCCCAGTTGCGGTTTAATATAAGATGATAGATATACATAGTCATATATTACCAGGTATTGATGACGGTGCTCGTAACTTATCAGAAGCGCTGACAATGCTACAAATGGCGGTTGACTCAGGGGTCACCACACAAGTATTAACACCGCATATTGATCGGGCGAGATACGGCAACAATCGGGATAATTTAGTGCAAAGTTTTATGTGCTTTAAAGAGCACGTGGATGCTAAAAATTTGCCGATTAAGCTACTGTTGGCTGCGGAACTGCGTATTGCCCCAGAAATTATGCGAATGGTAATGACCGATGAAGTTCCATGCTTGGGAACCTATCAGGGCCAAAAAACGTTTTTATTGGAATTTCCACGGGGTGACATACCATTTGGAAGTGAAAATTTAGTGAAGTGGTTATTAGCCAGAGATTATCTACCCATAATTGTCCATCCTGAGCGCAATAGTCACTTTTTAGCAAAGAGAAACAAGCTACAAGTTTTTGTTGATCTTGGCTGTCATTTACAAATTACTGCGTGCAGTTTAACAGGTAAGTTCGGTGCTGCAGTGCAGTGCATGGCGGAGCAATTATTAGTCGCCAGACAGGTCAGCGCTATCGCCTCAGACTGCCACAATACGAAAGGCAGATCTCCGGATTTAGCGCAAGGATTTGAACGTGCCTTAAGCATATTAAGCAAGCATGAAGCGGAAGATTTGGTGACATTGATGCCAAATGCGCTTACCCATGGAAATGCGTTTATTTGATCGTGGGGTAGGGAATTCTAGTTTTAGGTCAAACATTAAATGTTTCGTTTTAAATTAAATTGATCTGAGTATGTAACTATAAGGCTGAAATGATTTGGGAAGCGAGTTTAATTTAAGAGGTGATTACAAATGACGTCAGGCAGAGTATTTCTTATTGGTTTAGATGCTGCTGATAAAGATTTGGTTGAACAATGGGCCGCAGCGGGCTATATGCCTAATTTCAGTAAGTTGCTAAAAGAATCATTATATGGAGATGTAGACACGCCCAAAGGATTTGAAGCAGGAAGTGTTTGGCCAAGTTTTTATTTCGGTCTTAAGCCAGGTCGAATGGGCCAATATGATGGTGCCAGGCACTTTGACTCAGCTGATTATGAACACAAGTCTTATCAGCCAGAGGAAGACTCAACTCCTCCTATTTGGACTTCATTAAGTCAGGCTGGCAAGCGTTGTGCGGTGATTGATGCACCCTATAATTATCCTATCGACAGCATTAATGGTATTAAAGTTGTTGATCGAGCCGGCCACGTGCCTGCTGGCGGGGGTAACTTACTGCATCTGCGCACGCATCCCTCAGACCTTGCTAAGCAGATTGAAGAGCGCTTTGGACCTGATCCTGCTGGCGGCAGGTCAAGTGACTTTTTCGCGATGGATACGCTAACAGATATAAATTCTTTTCGGCGCATATATTGTGAACGAATAGCAAAGAAAACTGACATGATTTTGCATTTATGGCAACAGGAGCCGTGGGACTTTTTTATGTCGGTGTATACCGAGGCACATTGTGCCGGTCATCGCTGCTGGCATTTGCACGATAATAAACATGACTTGTATGACGCAAAGTTAGTGGAAGTAGCAGGCAACCCATTACGTGATATTTATATTGCGTTAGATACAGCGATCGGGCGCCTATTGTCAGAAGTTAACAGTAGTGCAAGAATAATTTTGTATTTAAGCCATGGAATGGGTCCCCGCCACTCCGCGACTCGTGTGTTGGACCGTATGCTTGCGCGTTTAGATAATAAGCCGATTGCTAAGAGGGCAAGCTTTTTCATGGACTTAGGTCGAAAAATTTGGCGGGTCATCCCGGAAAATATGAGAAACCCCTTTTTAACCGTCAGAAAAAGACTAACCAATGACGGGTTTCAGCCAGATCGCGCGGGCCGCCGTTTCTTTGAAGTCTATGCAAATGATCGCACTGCTGGTATTCGGATTAATCTTAAAGGCAGAGAGGCACAAGGAATTGTCTCTGAGAAGGATTATGAGGCCTTATGCGCTGAGTTAATTGGAGAAATGTATAAACTCAAAAATCCAGAGTCTGGCGAACTTGCCGTGCAAGAAGTGGTTCGAGTACGAGATTTTTATTCAGGTCAATTTTTTGAGGATTTGCCAGACCTATTAGTAACCTGGAATCGGGCATCCCCAATTAACTTTCTCGAATCAGCAAAGGTGGGTATTGTAGACTCCCTAGGAATTGATATGAAGACCCGAACCGGTGATCATAGAATCAAAGGTCGGTTTTTTGCGCTGGCTGACGATTGGCAAAAACAAAAATTGTCGTACAACGTAAAAACGGAAGATTTTGCGCCTACAATCGCAAGCTTACTTTCTGTAAAGTTGGATCAAACCGATGGACAGGTTATCAGCGTATTGTTAAACGAAAATAATAATTCCTGCAGTGAAAAGTTTGACAACTTATACTTTATCAACCAGGGATTGAGCTGATGACTGGTCCATTAGTCTCGGTCATCATCCCTGCTTTTAATGCAGAAGCTTATCTGGAAAAAGCAGTTCAATCTGTCCTTCAGCAGAGTCTTAGTGATCTTGAAGTTATCATAGTTGATGATGGTTCAACAGATGACACGATGAGTGTTATCTTGTCATTGGAGGCAGCAGACCGCCGTGTCCGTTACTTTTGTTGTAGCGTGAATAGTGGGCCGGGCTATGCCCGAAATATAGGTATCGTTAATTCTCTCGGTGAATGGCTGACGATATTGGACGCGGACGATTGGTACGATACCCAAAGACTCGAGAAGTTAATAGCAGCAGTCGATGCTGCTGGCTTAGACCTTGCCGCTGATAATCAACGGTTCATAGCAGGTAAAAGTGAAAAATGTAAAAATTTACTGACTACAGATGCTAGCAATAAGGTTGAATCGCTGACTATTTATGACTACTTTGATGGTGACCGAATTAGCCGAAGTTCTCGAAACCTCGGGCTATTGAAGCCTATGATTCGAAATAAACTACTAAAACGCCATAAAATTCGCTATGAGCAGCGCAAAGGAGTCACTTTTGGCGAAGACTTTTATTTTTTACTGGAATGTATAAAGCATGCAAAGCGCATGGCCTATATAACTGAGCCTCTTTATAATTATCGTATTGACGCAGCGCAAAGTTTAACTGCCCGCCTTAACATAGATGGCTTAATTGCATGGAAAGAAATGCATGAGCGCTATATAGCCCTTTTCAATCCTAAATTGGAAGTCAAAGAGTTAGAGCTAATGCAAAAGCGTGGCTTGGCAATTGAGTTGTATATCAACCTTAGGAGATTAGTTGAGCCACTCAAACAAGGGCGTTATCGCGACTTTTTGAGACAAGTTAGGCTTAATCCGACGAGTGCGTTAACTTTGTTAGTAAAAAACTTAAGCAAGGATCCGAGTGCGATCGTTTTGCTGTTGAGATACTTGTTTTTGAATACTATACAAAAAGGCAGAGACCTATTTACCCGTTTTTTGAAACCATTTAATACCCAGCGTATAAGGTTTGGAAATAAAGATTTAGATGCTCACTCAGGTAACGAAAAAAAATAAGATCTTCAACGATATTTTTGAAAAATATTTGCAAATTCAGGTCACCTAAAAATATGTTAGATAAGGTTATATCAGTTGTTTGTAAAAAAGTATTCTAAACAGAGTCTGATTACCTAAGGTAGTTTTTAGTGTGTTCATGTACACAATCATCCGTTAACAAAGTGTCTATATCGAACCACTGGTATTTTTCGTGTTGTATACCCAAAGGGAGGGACTTTATCTCTAAGTTGGTCATTAACTCATATGCTAAAGCGACATAATGCGTCGAGAAAGCATTACCATAGATGTTATCGGTGTAAAAGTGATCAAAGGGTCCAAGCAGCCGTGCGTGATGTATTTCAAATGTGTGGCCCAGTTCTGCTGCGGTTAAACGTTGAAACGCTGTAGCTATGGATTCATCTTTTGATATTCGCCCACCCGGCACAAACCAACGGTTTTGTGCCGGCCGATTCAGTCTTCGCCCAAGCAAGACTTGTCCTAATCGATTTTTAACTAGCAAATCAATCGACACTAAAGGCGTATTCTGAATAATATCAGAGAAGGCTTGCTCACTTAAAAACTTCATAAATCCTCATTAAGTTTGTTTGTGTTTTTGAATTCAATGTCCTCATGTTCTTTTATAAAGTAAGGTTTAAACATCCATATTTGTTATGACGCTCTGAAATCGCTCTGTTGCTGTAAAAACCATTGATAAGTGTTTTTTAAACCTTGCTCAAGACTGATTGAATACTCCCAACCTAAATTCTTCAAGCGTGATACATCCATCAATTTTCTTGGGGCACCATCCGGTTTAGTGTGATCAAACAAAACATTGCCCTTAAAACCGATTACTTTGGTTAGCGTTTCAACCAATTCATGAATAGTGCAATCGAGCCCAGTACCAACATTAATATGGCTAAGCATTTCTTGCGTGTTAGCAGCGTAGCTTGACGGATCAAGCTGCATAACATAAATAGACGCTGCGGCCATATCATCAACATGTAAAAATTCGCGCTTTGGTTTTCCTGAACCCCATACAACTACTTCGGGCGCCTGAGCTAATTTCGCTTCATGAAAACGCCTAATCAGCGCTGGAATTACATGAGAATTTTGCGGATGAAAGTTATCATTAGGGCCATATAGATTAGTTGGCATTACGGAGCGATAATTACGACCATATTGTCGGTTATATGACTCGCATAAACTAATCCCTGCAATTTTTGCAATTGCATACGGCTCATTAGTCGGCTCAAGAGGACCTGTTAGTAAGGCTGATTCTTGCATAGGTTGCTCAGCCAGTTTAGGATAGATACAGGACGATCCTAAGAATAATAAATCTTGCACATCGGCTAAATGCGCAGCATGTATGATATTGCACTGTAGCATCAAGTTTTGATAAATAAAGTCAGCGGGATAGGTACTGTTAGCGATGATCCCACCCACTTTTGCTGCGGCTAAATATACTTGGTCGATATTTTCAGATTTGAAAAATGCATGAACATCTTGTTGATTGAGTAAGTCTAGCTCATTCCGTGAACGCAATACCAGCTCAATGCCTGGCTGAGTATTCAATTGACGAACAATAGCAGAACCAACCATGCCGTTATGACCTGCAACAAATATTCGCCTCATAAATATTTCCCTTTATTAAATGTCACAATTGGATGCTCCTTTTTATAATTATCATATCAAACCTATTAAAACTTGATATT
This sequence comes from Glaciecola sp., assembly GCA_034112105.1. Lineage (GTDB taxonomy): Bacteria > Pseudomonadota > Gammaproteobacteria > Enterobacterales > Alteromonadaceae > Glaciecola. Next base: position 13,788 of record JAWUVZ010000054.1, read on the forward strand.
CTAGTTTAGCTTCAGCTGCCTCTACTCTCGAGAAACGTTTATATGGTAACCATTGCCTTTTAATAGACTATGCTGCTTAGCTTTGCTTAAATCATTCGCAACCATTTCTGAACACATTTCTTCTACCGTAATTTCGGGTATCCATCCCAACTTTTCCTTTGCTTTACTTGGGTCGCCCAATAAGGTTTCAACCTCAGCCGGACGGAAGTAGCGCGGATCAACTTTAACGACGACGTCCCCAACCTTGGCACTTTGATTGATGTCACCATGTATGGCAACAACGGTAGCAATTTCATCAACACCATTGCCTGAAAAAGCCAGAGTAAGCCCTAGTTCTTTTGCCGTTAAACACACAAATTCTCTTACCGAAATTTGTTTACCTGTCGCTATAACAAAATCCTCTGCGATCTCTTGCTGCAGCATCATCCATTGCATACGCACATAGTCCTTTGCATGTCCCCAGTCACGCAGTGCATCCATATTTCCTAAATATAAGCAGGTCTGCAAACCCTGAGAAATATTTGATAAAGCTCGAGTAATCTTGCGCGTTACAAAAGTTTCGCCTCGACGCGGAGATTCGTGGTTAAACAAAATGCCATTACAGGCATACATACCATATGATTCACGATAATTAACGGTGATCCAATAGGCATACAGCTTTGCCACAGCATAAGGTGAGCGCGGATAAAATGGCGTGGTTTCTTTTTGCGGTGTTTCGCACACTTCCCCATATAATTCTGAAGTAGAAGCCTGATAAAAACGTGTTTTTTTCTCAAATCCTAAAAAGCGAATTGCCTCCAAAATACGCAAGGTGCCTAGTGCGTCGGTATCAGCCGTGTATTCAGGCGCCTCAAAGGATACTGCTACGTGAGATTGGGCACCTAAATTATAGACTTCATCAGGTTCTACTGCACGGATAATTCGAGTAAGATTTGATGTATCAGTAAGGTCGCCATAGTGCAGAAAAAAGCGTGAATTCTCTTCATGCGGATCTTGATAAATACCATCAATACGTTCTGTATTTAAAGATGAAGCACGCCGTTTAATTCCGTGCACTTCATAACCCTTCTCGAGTAAAAACTCAGCCAGATATGATCCGTCTTGACCGGTAACGCCGGTTATCAGTGCTTTTTTCATAATAGTCCCTAATTTTTTTATTTGAATTATTTTCTCTCTGCTAGAGAAAATCGCTATGCAATAACCCTCTTTTTGACTGCAAAGGCAGGACTGCCTGTGCATATCATTCCCTCGGGCATATTTTTATATACAGAACTCCGAGCTCCTATAAGTGCGCCTTTTCCAATTGTGACGCCAGGAGCAATGAAAACATCAGTTGCGAGCCAAGCTTCATCTTCAATAACGATTGGCAATGCATATATATCGAAAGCTTCAGATTGGTAATCATGGCTACCGGTGCATAAATAACACTGCTGAGAAACAACCGTATTGCTGCCAAGTGTGATGTTTCCTAGCGTATATAGCTCTGCATAATCGCCAACCCAGGAGTGTTCGCCAATGGTTAAATTCCAAGGATAAGTAATCCTTACCGTCGATCGGATAATGACTCCTTTACCAATTTTCGCGCCAAAACAACGCAATAGGAAGTTTCTCCATGGGTAGGCAAATTGTGGGGACAGACTAAACAAGGTAGCTTGAACGAGCCACCAGAGTTGGACCAGAATGGCGCTGCGGCCTCTGAACCCTTCAGGTACTTTAAATTCAGTAAGTTTTTGGTAGGTCATAATTTTTCATTTCATCCATTAACGAAATAGCTGTTTCTTCAGAGTAAGCTTTTTGATGCCAGAACTTGTCAATCCGTTTCATCTTCCTCCTATTGACTAGTTCATTATTTTGAAACTCTCGCTGAATTGCATCGACTAGATTTTCTACGGTATGGTCGTTCTCGTTCTCGTTCTCGTTTACTGAGTATCCACCCAAACCGGCAATAACTTCTTGCATACAACCGCATTGAGTACCGATCAAAAAAACTCCATGCATTGCGGCCTCATATAATACTAATGGCTCTGCTTCATTTTTATATTTTGACGGAAAGATGAAGCAATCTAAGGTGGCATAAAACGAGTGTTTTTTATCTCCGTAAAGTGGACCAATATATTCAATTTGAGGATTTTTTTTAAGGGCGTCGGAAACTAGCTTTTCGGTACGTTTATTAGTAAAAGGACCGGCAATTTTGGCAACGAAATTCACATTAAGACCAGCAAGTAGATCACAAACATCGATAAATAAACCTACACCTTTTTCAGTGCATAAATTGGCTAAGTGCCCTAATTGGAGTGTCTCCGACGTTCCTAAGTACCTCGTTTTTACGCTTTCGAGAAAAGCTAAATTTGAGATTATTTTAATCTGACTTCTTTCAATGCCATAAAGTGATTGAAGTAAATCTGCCATCTTTTCGCCTAAGACAATATGTGTCGCAGAGTGTCCTGCGAATTTGTTTAATATGATGAATAAGCGGCTCTTATTATTTAAGTAGCTAAATGAATGATGGTGAATATATAATTTGGCACCAAATAAGTGTGAAATCAAAATGTAGATTAAATCGTAAATTTGACCAATCCCCCCATTTATAGGACGGTAAACCGTATTTCTGCGACTTAATACTAATGAAATGGTTAAGTAAATATAACAGTAGAATGTGTGTAAGGCCTTTAAACTAGTCCAAATTACCCCTGGGTAAATTGATGAAAGATAAGACGGTACCGTATTGATTATTTTAGGTTTTAAGCCTGAATATTTTGCTAGTTGGGTCATAGCTAAATTTACATTTGACATACCATGAACTGGAGCTGGAAGGTCCATCAAAAAAATCATATTCTTACTCCGCTGTTTTTAAATGCAAAAGAAAACGGGCAGGATAATAAAGTACAAAAGCTTGTTTGTGCATAAAATCCATCTCTACAGAAGGGATAATGCGCTAAAATACAAAAAGGAAAAATTAAAAAATCGATAAGCGAAGAGCATCTTAAAAAAGCGATATATGAGAGCCAATATAATTTAGCAAATTTACTGACACTATTACGAATGATAGCGATTGTTTGTAACACTTTATATTCCCTAAAACTGCATCATAAAAATGCTATGTGTATTATATTTATCGAAAATTATCTCAAAAGTGTAATGAAAAAACCGAGCTGATCTTGCAGGTAATTCAATGAGAACCAAAATTATATTGGTTTACGCTGGCATAGATTTGATGTAAATCAAATTTAGTCGAATTTAAAGTTAATTATTATTTTGATACAAAATTCATAGAAAGTGATATTGAATTGTTGCCTATTAAACGAGGTAAGCCAGTGCGAACATCCACGATAAATGATTTAATTGCTTGGTAATCATATTAGTTACAAGCTCTAAATTGCTTCAGAGGCTTTTGCTTCATCACGGTATCTTGATTATTTGGATTTTGCAGACACTCTCCAAGCAGATAGGTCTGTATTAATAAGCTTTCTAGAGATTCAATGTCTTTGGAGTATCAATCATTTGTTTAAGCTCTAATCCAATTTTAGGCTTATCGTTTGGCATTAGTCTGGACATTACTAATTCATCAAAAAGAGTTATACACCCCGCAAATCCCTTTTCAAGTAGGCTCATTTTCTTTGCAGGCAATCTAGTGCTATCGTCACTATCGGTGTTTGTCACTCGTTTCATAATAGGGTGACTCAAAAAATGGCGTCTCTCTATTAGGCAAATATACGTCAGGATGGTCAGCAAAGCACTTTTGCTTGAACGTTGAAGCCGACTTTTGAGCACCAATAATTATAAGTTTGCGTAGCCTAAAGTTCCTTTTTTATAAAAAGCCAATCAATATAAGTTAGAAATAATTTAGTGTGTTTAACCGCTATTCTTAATTCTTTACATTAACGCAATCTGCGGACAAGTTTTGTCCGCCAACTAATTTTTTTAAATCAACTTCAAACTGTCTCAATATCTTATCTTTGACTAAATATTCCTCCGCATATTTTCTTGCCACATGATTGTGCTTAGAAAGGTCTTGAGCTAATAAGTTATCAATAGCAATAGTAAGCGTCTGGCGGCACTCAGGTGCAATGCAGGTATAAATTCCAGGATGTTTTTGCGCAATCTTGCCTAACTCCGTATGAGACTCAGCAGTAACTAGTGCATGGCCACCCGCAGATAAAATATTAGTTAACTTTGACGGTAATACTGCATCAGCGGCGCCCTTTTTTTGTATGACCAAGTGAATATCAGCTAAAGCCAACATCTCTGGCACCCGCGACCAAGCCTGAAGAGGCTTAAAAAATAAGTTAGTTATATTCTGTTTCTTAGCCATACTTTTTAATGTATCTACATAAACACCTGCACCAACTAATACAAATTTTGTATGTTTATTACCTGCGTAGTTTTGAGCAAGGTCTAGCACCGCTTCCAAACCTTGCTTTTGGCCAATATTACCGGCATACAAAATGATTTTATCTGTTTCGCAAAAGCCCCATTCCTGTTTTAATGCAAAACCACACGTTGCTGGTGTAACGAACTCGGTGTCGGACCAATTAGGAAAAAGCGTGACTTTATCTTCCTTTACACCTTTTGCTATTGCTCTATCAATCATGCTGTAAGATATGCTCGATACGAGGTCAAAGCGTCTCATGAAAAATGATTCCAGCTGCTTAATTATTTTAACCAGCGAGTTATCTTTCATCATATTTAAACCTAACATTGTGTCTACTTCATAATCTTGAATATGTAAAACGGTTTTACATTTAGCTAATTTGGCGAATAAAAGTGCAGCGGGTATACAAAAACATGTAGGTTGAGTGACAACTATGACATCGATATTTTTCCTAAATAGACTAAATAAAGGTAAAAAAGAGCTGAGTGAAAAGGACAGCAAATAAACAATTCTTTTAAATACGCTCATCCGCTTTGGCAAATATAAAGGACATCTTATAACGGTCAAGTTGCCTTGCTTCTCTTTACTGTATTTAGTACTTTCATAGCCTTCGTGAACCCTCCATTCAGGGTAGTAAGGTGGTGGTACTAAAGCGTAAATATTGTCTTGGCTTGCAGATAAATATTCCAACATTTCACCGTTATATTTACCGACGCCTGTTAATTCTGGAGCATAAGAAATGCTATATAAAATGATATTCACTTACTTCACCTTTAGGACTTAGCTGTAAAAAGACCAATTATTTGGTCATAAACTTCGGCTAATTTAATTTCGTCTTTCGTTAAACTTGCTTCAATTCCAGTATCTACAAAATAACCCGTTGTGGTGTATATACTATTTTCTATAGACGCTAATGAAATCACTGCAGCAAAGTTTGTAATAATCTGCTCACCAAAAACCAAGTTTTGAGTGCCGCTTAATGAGCAATAGTAGTCAATCTTATAGAACAAATTTTCCGCTCTGTTATCGATATAACAAATGCTAGTACTATCAATACTTTTTACTTGCTTCAAACTATTTTGAGCTTGAGTAGCAGCCTCTTTTTTTTTAAACGCACCCAAAAGTCGCGTGACATAACAGGATAAATTTCAAAATAATCAATACCCAAGGTATTCAGGAACTTGCCATGTTCATTCAGGCGGTATTGATAAGTCATATTTGGATGGGGCACTTGACTTAATGCCGCACAGATCAAGGCTTTTGCAGTGGCTACTTTGCATTAGCCTATGGCATGAACATTTTGATTCATCACTATCCAAACTCAGCATATATATATTTTTGTAGATAGATTTGATTTGAATCAATTGAACGATAAAGCGACCGACTATTTTGGTATGAATTATAAATGATTTTGTTCTGTTCGGTTTAGCATAGCGGCGCCTAAAATAATGGCCGTTAAAGATATTTTTACTGGTTTTAAATTTACAGAGCGAGTTGATGGAGGGTCAAAAAGTGTTTTAGTCGGTGTAGATGAATCCCCAGTTTATTAAATTGTCAAAATTTGCCTAAACGGGCGTATAGATGTAGTTCACTTTTCAATAAGAGTTATCTTTAGGTAAACCTGAAGATAACTCTTATTTTAATAAAAATGCCAAATAGTAGAATTAAAAAGAATACAGAGTAAAAATTTCCGATCGCGATGAGATATCTATTGAAAACAGATTGGAGTAGTAAAAATAAGAGTAGCATTGCTATTGAGTAATAGGCGCCAATACCATTTTCACCTTCCCTTTTGCTGATCTTCATTGCCAGGCGGATTGCGGTGTAAACTAGAAATAAAAATAAGATCGTTGAAAATATGCCTATTTCAAAAAGTAGAGTTAAATAAGAGCTCTCCAAGGAAAAGCCAATGCGGGAAGATTCAGAAGAGCGTAAACCATAGCCAAATAAAAGCCGACTTGTATCTTCTAAAATGGTGCTCGCTCCTAGCGCCCATAATTCGTTGCGACCAGTGGCGCCTGAATCAACGCCTCTGGTATCTGAGTCGAATTCCAATATTTCTGATAAAAAATTAAATGTCTGGTCTAAATATAGAAGACCTATTAAAAATAGGCACCCTAAGCCAGTCGCAAGATATCTAAATCTTTTCTGATCCAAGTTTTTAATGAAGGTATAAAGCCAAATAATAGAGACTACTATTAGTGCAACCAGAGCGGCACGAGCAGATGCTGCCAAGATGAAAAGTATACAACTACAAGCAGCAGATAAAAACAGTATTTTTTGCTTTAAATGGTCACAGTACAAGCCTTTAAAAGCCAGGCAAATCGCTGCTCCTCCGTAAACCATTCCAGTAAGGTTTGGATGCATATTTAATGGTCTGAATCTTTGTAGAGCATCATAACTGGACAGTGTATTTATGAGTTCCTGATGCTGAGTTATTAAAACCGTAAGCACGATAGCCAAAATTGTATATACGAAGACATCAAGTATCTCTGTTAAATTAATGGCTCGTGTAATTAGTGATAGCGCAAAACAATAAAGAAGAAAAATGATGCTAAATTCAAACGAGTAAATATTATTAGTAGCAAGCGATGTTATCGCGGAAATAATAACTATTGGAAGAAGACATATTTCTAAAATTGAAAAGCGCTTTATTTTTACCCCCTTCAAAATACTCAAGAAGGCCGCAAATAACATTAGTGATACTGATGTGAACTGAACAATTAGTTCTGTGCCAGGCAGGTGCGACCAAATAGTGATATATAGCGAAAGTCCAACAGTTAATTTAATCAGTAATTTAAGGTTCATAGTGGTTATCTTAGTGCTTGATAAATTTTATCGGCTACTTGCAATGTTGACGACATTCTTGCTATGTCCGAGTAAGAAACTAACATTAGATCGCAGCTATCATTGAGAGCCGTTAATGCTAATGCTAAGCCAGCAAGGTTAGTTCGGATATTTAGGTCAATCTTTAAGGCCACTATTTTCGAATATATATCAGAGTGATAGCTTAAGTTATTCTCGATTTGAGATATGCCACTGCGAAATACACCATGTACAATATTGTAATTACTAAAAGGTTTGCGATGTTTAAATATATTACCGATATTGTTTTGAAGAACAGTACCAAATTTTGGTATTTCACCGTAACATCTGAAGTTAAATCCTAGACCTATACGTGTAGCTATCTTTTCTTGAATTAGGCCTTCGCAATATGTGGTTAATTCAGGGCTAATATTATGATTTTGTGGCTCGTGTAACAGGAAATAGTCTATATTAGTTCGTCTTAATCGTTTTAAACTTTCATTGAACGAGATCTCAACAGACTCTTGATCGAAAATACCTCTTTTCGATTGAGAAGATAGAGATTTTAGTGCAAGCGACTTTAGTGTGTTTGATGATTTTAAAATGGGCGCTAAATATTTTCGTAATATACTTAAGCCTTTTGCGCTAGTGGGTCGAGTAATACCTACTTTGGTGGCAAGCCTTACACTTTTATCGCCATCAAAAACGGCACCAATTGCATCTTCCGCCGTCCCGAGGCCGTAGGATGGAGCAAGGTCAAAATGACGTATGCCTAATTTGTATGCACTCTCAAGGATGACTGCGCTGTGTTTGAGGTTAGCGCCACCGACGATCCGACCACATCCAAATCCAAGCTTCTCGATAGGAAACATTAAATCGTTCAAGATTCACCTTCCCTAGCTAATAATTCGTCGGCTAACCTTAAACCTAATGACATTGCAGTGAATGTAGAGTTCGCAAAACTTGAGGTAGGAAAAGTTGCGGCACCAGCTATATATACATTTTTTGTACCAAAGACCTTTAGATTTTTATCGACGACACCTTCATTTTCAGACAAAGCCATCTTCAGTCCGCCGCATTGATGATTTGTATCTATGCAACTTTCTATAAGATCTTTGTCCAGCGCTTTCAATTTTTCTGACATTTCTAACTTGGCTAAACCTTTGGATCTTAGTTGACGGTCTAATTCGATACAAAAGTAACTCATACTGCTAATTTCTCTGCTATCAATTTTCCAATTAAGGTCTGTTGCAGGCATATTTGCAGAATCTAGCTTTGACCAATCTAAGGTTATCCGACTGTCCATCACGGGGACTTGTTCACAGTGTAGGTTAAGGTAAATGCCTCTATCTGAAAAGTTTAGAACACGCCTATCTTTGATGTAACGAATGGCCATTGGAACAAAAATAGAAAAGATAGTTTTTATATGTTGAGGCAGGTTTCTCCAATTTTCGGGAACACTTCCTCTCAGCAATGAGCGAGCAAATATTTTCACGTTTGACAGTTGGTCTGAAAAAGACGAATCAAAAATAAAAGATGATGCAATATTTAAACACTTTGACTTTTTTTGGAATTCTTCACTTAGTCTAAGTTTGGGTTGATATTTTCTGCCGCCTATAAAAATATTATCAAATGCCTGACTAAACAATTTTTTGTTAATAGGCAGCACTTTTGCAATTTGGATATTCAGGTGATCTTGGAAGAAAGCGCCAACATATTTATTATTTTTCCAAGGCAGATTTTCGTTTTTTTCAGCTGCAAATAGCATCAATCTTGACGCTTCGATTGTGCCGCAAGCAATAACGATGTTTTTAGTAGAGATCTTAAATTCTCGATTATTTGAATTGTAAATAATAATTTCACTAACAACATCAGATGAAATTCCACACTCAAAACCTGTAGTAATCGCATGTTTTACTAGGGTCATGTTGTCACTGTTCTCTATCTCCTCTTTGAAAATTTGAAAGATGTTTGTCTCCTTCATCCATCTAGTCAAAAATGGTTTAACATTCGGACCTAAACTCACTTCTTCAATATTTAAAGATTTCCACACGTTGTCATCATCTGAATATTTTGCGACTAGACCAAGTAAATCAGCTGTTTTCTTGTAATAAGGTGCTAGGTCTTTAAAACTGATAGGCCAACCGCTGTTTGGTATC
>JAWUVZ010000055.1:0-8520 GCA_034112105.1 Glaciecola sp.
GGCAGAAAATAACACCCGCTTCTTCCAGCTTAGCACGGTAAGTGGTTACCACAGACACAGAATCGAAAACAGCGTCTACTGCAACCCCAGCCAGCATTTCTTGCTCATAAAGCGGAATACCCAGCTTTTCATACGTGCGCAGCAGTTCAGGGTCTACTTCGTCGAGAGACTGGGGTTTGTCCTGCATACTCTTTGGTGCAGAGTAATATGATATGGCTTTAAAATCGATTTTTGGGTAATGCACGTGGGCCCATTCGGGCTCTTCCATCTCAAGCCAGCTTCTATAAGCGCGAAGACGCCACTCTAACATCCATTTGGGTTCCCCTTTCATGCTGGAAATGCGGTGTATAACATCTTCGTCAAGGCCTGGTGGAAAGGTTTCAGATTCGATGTCGGATACAAACCCGGCATCGTATTTACGGGATAACGCCTGGTCGAGTTGTTCACTCATACTGTGGTTCCTCACTAGTGCGGTTGTCCTGATGCCAATAATGAAATGGCACATGAAATGTCTGAATTAGTCCAGACAATCGAAAGAATATGGACAACAATTTTTGATATTCAGTGGCACTACAATACCTGAGTAAAACACTCAAGTAAATACCCGAGTAAAACACTCGGGTATTATTGGGCCGCAGAAATAAAGTGTCCCTTATAGATTTGATGTCTTAGTTGTTACAGGCAACAAAGTCTTTCTTAAAAACGTGAAATGAGTCTTTTTGCCAGCATCTCAAATAATGACAGTGGAAAAGTGAGGTAGTACTAAAATTCTTAATTATGAAGCTAAAATTACCAACGATGCTTAATAACTATTTGTAGCAACTGTTCAATAACACCAGTCGTTTAGTAAATGTATTAGTATCTGTTTCGAGGCGCTTCTTGCGCACCATATAGTGAAAAGGCTAACAACGTTAATTGTTAGCCTTCTTTTGCACTTATTTAAATTTAATGTGTGTCAGATTTATTGTTTTGCGATTGTTTCTTCACAGATCCTCTGCAATAAAGGCAAATGTAAAATGGATAATGCAAATTTAGGTAATCTCGAAAATCTTGTTCGTTTACAAAGTCTTTTTCTATAATTAACTGTGCACAGCCGTCCACCATTAATGCCGTAAAACAGCATTTTCTAAGTGTTTTAACTTCAACAGTTGCTTGAGTAACGTATTGTTTATTCAATTTTGTTCACCGAAAAATATGTGAAATGTACTAGTGATGATGGATATAATGGGAAATGCTGTTAGTGAATTTTTTTCTATTAGAAAGTCACTGAAATATATTATAACATAGGCGTCTAGATGTCTATTTTATAATATGTTTCAGGTGAATATGAGCTAATAAGGTAAGAAAAAATCAACAAAAACAGTTGTCAGAACCGGTTTGAAAAGCTAGCGTGTAGTAATAATATTCTAAGACGTTAACGCTCAAAAGAAATTTTGTTTTTTTAAAATAAGAACGTTAATAAATATAAAGTTAAAACGACAAGGAAAAACTATGAAAAAGTGGATAATCGGTGCTGTTGCACTGGCACTTAGCGCATCATGCAATTTAGTGTTAGCCGATGAAGGCATGTGGCAACCACATCAACTCCCCGATATAAAAGAGCAACTTGTTGCTTCAGGGTTAAAACTAAATCCAGATGATATGTCGGACTTATCAAATTTTCCAATGAACGCTATCATCAGCTTAGGTGGGTGCACCGCAAGTTTCATTTCGGATCAAGGCTTAGTTGTTACTAATCATCACTGTGCTTATCGTTCAATACAACATAATAGTTCACACGAAAATAACTTACTTGCTAACGGTTTTGTCGCCAAAACAAAGCAAGAAGAGTTGTCGGCTGCGCCTGGTAGTCGTGTTTATATTACTGAATCACTAACGGATGTTACCGCCGAAGTTACTGGCGGGATCTCTGCAGAGTTGACTGGCAAAGATTATTATCAAGCAATAGAAAATAACCGCAAAGTATTAGTCGCGGACTGTGAAACTGACGATGATTATCGTTGTTCGGTTTCAAGCTTTCATAGTGGTGCGAGTTATGTATTAATCAAATTGCTCACTATCCGAGATGTGCGTTTAGCGTATGCTCCGCCATCGAGTATTGGTAAATTTGGTGGTGACACAGATAATTGGCAGTGGCCTCGTCAAACTGGTGATTGGGCATTTTATCGTGCTTATGTAGGCAAGGATGGTAAACCAGCAGATTACGACACAGGCAATGTGCCTTACAGCAACAAAGCCTTTTTAAAAGTGAACGCGGCGGGTGTTGATGAAGGTGACTATGTCATGGTTATAGGCTACCCAGGCAGCACCAATCGCTATCGCACTGCCGTGGAAGTTGAAAATAACTTCACTTGGACCTATCCAAAAGCTAAATTGTATCGTGAAGAATATATTGATGTGATTAAGCAAAATTCGTCACCTGGAAGCGATCAGCGGATTAAGTACGCGAGTAATATAGCCAGTTTAGCGAATTACGCGAAAAATTATGGCTCAATGGTAGAGAGTTATAATAAAGGCGATATGTTAGTTCGAAAGCAGCAGCTCGAATCTGATTTGGTCAATTGGCTAGCTAAAGATGCCGATATGAATGCTCAATATGCAGGGACTTTAGTTACGCTAAATCAGTTAATTGAAGAATCTGATAAGACTAAAGAACGTGATTTATTGATGAGTTACATGGGGAGGACAACCATGATGTCAGTCGCGGAAGGTTTACTTCGCTTATCCCATGAACAAGCAAAACCGGATGCTCTTCGTGAACCTGGTTATCAAGAAAGAGATTTAAAGCGCTACGAGCAATCAATAACATCAGTAAACTCGCGCTACGTTGCTGATATTGACAAGGCCCTTTTTAAACATTTTCTAGCAAAGTATGTTTACCTTCCTATGGAACAGCGCGTTACGACTTTTGATAAGTTTTTTGATATTGAAGGCAAAGACTTAAGCAAAGCCAACGCTAAAATCGACCAAATGTACGCTCATACTGAATTGGGAGAGTTAGACACACGTATTGCGATGATGAAAATGTCGGAAAAAGAGATGCGTGCGAGCGCAGATCCTTTTGTTCAATACGCAGTGAGTCAATTTGACCATAGTATGGAAGAAGAAAAGCGAAGCAAGTCGTTATCAGGACAATTACAGCAAGTGCGTCCTGAGTATATGAAAGCGTTACTTGCGTTCAAAAAATCACGCAAAGAAGCTGTATATGCTGATGCTAATAGCACGTTACGAATTACGTTTGGTAACGTTAAGGGCTATAGTCCAGAAGATGGCTTAATTGCAACACCGTTCACTACGACTGAGGGCATGTTGGCAAAATATATTCCTGGTGACGATGAATTCGATTTACCTTTAAAATTGCGTGAAGCGATTAAAGCAAAACGGTATGGAAGCTATGCTAACGCAAGGCTAAATTCGGTTCCTGTAAACTATTTGAGCACGTTAGATATCACAGGTGGTAACTCTGGTTCACCTACACTCAATGCAAAAGGCGAATTTGTAGGGCTAGTTTTTGATGGTGTTTACGAGTCTATTATTGGTGATTGGGACTATGATCCAAAATATAAACGAGCTATTCATGTAAGCAGCCCATTTATGTTGTGGGTAATGGATGAGGTAGACGGTGCCGAAAATCTAATAGAAGAAATGGAAATTGTAAGGTAGGTTACGGTTAAGTATCAAATGACTAAATCCATCGGTTATTTGATACTTTTTAGGATTGAAAAAGACACGCATCGCTCGGCTGTTAAAATTAATGTCAATAGTGCCTTCATGATGTCCGTTTATCATAAACTCGATAATTTATTAATTGTTTAAAAAATGCGCTATTTATTAATCGAGTACGTTGGATTGAACTGCCGTTTATTAATACGACGCACTCTGTCTAATTGACGCTTTGCTCTACTAATAGAATTATAAAATGCATCCTCAATTGTGGTGGCTGTATTTGATGTTGTAGTAGAACCTTCTTGTATCAGGTCAATAAATACTGAACAGTGAATGATTTTTTGACCAAATTTATCAAGGTCGTTTTTGAAACAAGTATTAACTATTTCAATCAGTTGCGTGTATCTACCCAATTGCATGCGCAGCGTTTCATTCAAGCTCTTAACTTGATTTTCACTTATTTTTACATCAAATTGCACAATTTTGAGTTGCATGACTACACTTATGAAAGATTTTCCTGTCGATGAGATAAGATTATCAACTTAAAGTGAACGAATATATTCGTTTAAATGTATCAAAAAGGTTCGAAAAAACTGACGTTCTTTTATGCGTAGGAATAAAACATTCAATGTCTGAAAATTTAAATTATAAACACCTTCATTATTTTTGGGTTGTCGCAACCGAAGGCAGTATTGCAAAAGCGGCAGAAAAGCTGTTTATTACTCCACAAACAATTAGTGGCCAGTTAAGCATGTTAGAAGAGAGGATAGGTCAGCCACTCTTTGATCGGGTTGGACGCAGATTGCGCTTAACCGAAACAGGGCGTTTGGTTTTGCGCTATTCGGATGAAATATTTGAATTAGGTAAAGAGCTCAGCGATGTTCTGCGAGGTGCGCCATTGGTAGGGACATCCGAATTTATTATTAGCGCAGCCAGTGCACTACCTAAAACTATTGTTTACAAAATTATCGAGCCTGCACTTAACCTATCCAAAGAAGTCAGCTTAGTATGCAAGGAAGGTCCTGTTGCAACTATACTTGCGGAGTTGGCTATTCACGAAGTTGATATGGTGTTGACTGATACGCCGCTGTCTAGCAACTTCAGTGTGCGTGCTTACAATCACTATTTGGGACAATCAGGACTGACTTTTTTTGCGACTACAAAAGTGAAAGAACAGTTAAGCGGCCAATTTCCGCAATGCCTTCACCAAGCCCCATTTTTGTTGCCGACCAAGCAGTATGCCATTCGCCAATTATTTGATAAATGGTCAAACGACAATGGCATCTTTCCAATAATAAGAGGCCAATATGATGACAGTGCATTGATGAAAGCATTTGGCCAGGCTGGTTTTGGTGTTTTCTTTATGCCAACTATTATTGAAGAAGAAGTTTGTGAAAGCTTTAAAGTGGAAGTTGTTGGGCGCATGCAGGACATTCAACAAAAGTTTTATGCAATATCGGCTGAAAGAAAAGTCACCCATCCGGCAGTTGCCGCAGTATGCAATTCGGCAAGAGATATAATTTTTAAATAGCAATCAATGCGTTTCACAGCTATACTATGCACCGCATTAATAAGCATAAAATACAAATAAACTAAAGGATAGAGTGTGACTCCTATTACTAAAACATTTCAGTATGGTCAGCATACTGTCACCCTCGAAACGGGTGTAATCGCAAGACAAGCAACTGCAGCAGTAATGGCAAGCATGGACGATACGTGTGTGTTGGTCTCAGTTGTTGGTAAAAAAGAAGCTAAAGCAGACCAAGGTTTCTTCCCATTAACAGTTAATTATCAAGAAAAAGCATACGCAGCGGGTAAAATTCCGGGCGGCTTTTTCAAACGTGAAGGGCGCCCATCAGAAAGCGAAACCCTAATTGCTCGGTTAATAGATCGTCCAATTCGTCCATTATTTCCGAACGGATTTAAAAACGAAGTTCAGATTATTATTACTGTTGTTTCTGCAAATCCAGAAATTCCAACAGATATCATCTCATTAATCGGCACTTCTGCTGCTCTAGCCATTTCTGGTATGCCATTCAATGGTCCAATCGGCGCCGCTCGTGTTGGTTACAAGGATGGCGGTTATATCTTAAATACACGTTCTTCTGAGCAAGAAGAAAGCCAACTTAACCTTGTTGTTGCTGGTACGAAAAGTGCGGTATTAATGGTTGAGTCTGAAGCTGATATCTTATCTGAAGATGTTATGCTAGGTGCTGTTGTATATGGCCATGAGCAATCACAAACAGTTATCAATGCAATCAGCGAGTTTGCTGCTGAAGTTGATACAGAATCTTGGAATTGGCAAGCAGAAGCAGAAAATACTGGCTTGAAAGCGCAAGTCAAAGAACTAGCAGAAGCTGGTATGACTGAAGCTTATCAGATTTCTGACAAAATGGTTCGTAAAGACGCTATCACTGCAGTGACAGAGAAAGCGATTGCAGCTATCCTTGAAGCGAATTCGGAGCAAGACCGCAAAGAAGCTAGTGACTTATTGCACCATCTAGAGAGTGACGTAGTACGTTCACGTATTCTAGCTGGCGAAAAACGTATCGATGGTCGTGATCCAGACACAATTCGTGCACTTAACGTTGCGACTGGTTTGTTGCCGAGAACTCATGGTTCTGCATTGTTTACACGTGGTGAAACTCAGGCTATCGTTGCTGCTACATTAGGCACGGAGCGAGATGCACAGATGATTGACGAATTAGGCGGTATGGCTAGTAGTCGCTTCATGTTGCATTATAACTTTCCTCCATACTGTGTCGGTGAAACTGGTTTTGTTGGTTCTCCCAAACGTCGCGAAATTGGTCATGGTCGTTTGGCGAAACGAGGTATGCAAGCAGTTATGCCTTCAGCCGAAGAATTCCCGTATGTAGTTCGTGTCGTTTCTGAAATTACTGAATCGAACGGATCATCTTCAATGGCATCGGTTTGTGGTACATCACTAGCTCTTATGGATGCAGGTGTTCCAATTAAGGCTTCTGTTGCTGGTATAGCTATGGGCCTCGTAAAATCTGACGAAAACTTCGTTATTCTATCTGATATCCTAGGTGATGAAGATCATCTTGGTGATATGGACTTTAAAGTCGCTGGTACTACTAATGGTATTACGGCACTTCAAATGGACATTAAAATTGAAGGTATTACGCAAGAAATAATGCAGTTAGCATTGAAGCAAGCGAAAGAAGCTCGCTTACATATTCTTGAAGTAATGGATTCTGCAATTTCTGGTCCACGTGAAGAAATGTCTGAGTACGCTCCACGCATTTACAAAATGAAAGTGGATCAAGATAAAATCCGTGATGTTATTGGTAAAGGCGGTGCTATGATCAGATCGATCACTGAAGCTTCTGATACTAACATTGAGATTGAAGATGACGGAACTATCAAAATTTTCGCAACTGAAAAAGCGAAAGCAGACATAGCAATTGACCGTATTAAAGCGGTGACAGCTAACATCGAAGTAGGCACTGTGTATAATGGTAAAGTTATGCGTATTGTTGATTTTGGCGCATTTGTTGAAGTGTTGCCAGGTAAAGAAGGCCTTGTGCACATCAGTCAAATTGCTCATGACCGCGTAGCCAAAGTAACTGACTTCCTAGAAGAAGGCCAAATGGTTGACGTTAAAGTCATGGAAATTGATCGTCAAAACCGCGTACGTTTAAGTATCAAAGAGTTGTTAGAGAAACCGGCAACTCCAAGCGAAGGCGAATAATTAAGAGTGAATCATCTGGTTTAGGCCATATTCATTATTGATAAGTAAAAGAGGAGCTTCGGCTCCTTTTTTGTTAGTGTATACGGGAGAAATAGAATGAACGTACAGCAACGAACTGAAGTCGAAGCGGCAGCGTTTAGACGACTCATTGATCATTTGGATAAAAATAAACAAGTGCAGAACATTGAACTAATGTTGTTGGCTGATTTTTGCAGAAACTGTTTGTCTAAGTGGTATTTAGCAGAGGCGCAAGAACGTGATATTAGTTTAACGGACGACGAGGCTCGTGAAGCCATTTATAAAATGTCATACAGTGACTGGAAATCCAATCATCAGTTACCTGCAACCGAGGATCAAGTGGCGGCATTCGATGCTAAAAGAGCAGCTAAGCATCAAAAATAAGTGCATGCTATACTTTGGTAAAAGAGTCAGTGATGACATGCGCAGAGTCGGTGTGAACACCATGAGGATTGCACTTTGCTAAATAAGGAATCTTGTGAAAGTGAATAAAAAACGCTTAGGTATTTTTGCTACGATAGGGTTAGTTCTTCTGCTGTCGGGCTGCACAATACAAAGTAATAACGCTTATGGACCAATGGGTAATTTGCTATTAGCCGAACCAGAGCCTGTAAATACGCGCTCACAAATGGCGATTGCTCGCTATAACCATATACTTACACAAGCTCCACTAAAGGATGAGGAACGCGCTGAGCTTCTATTTCAGCGAGGTATGCTTTATGACAGCGTGGGTTTATCTGGTCTAGCACGTTACGATTTTATGCAGGCATTAGAATTGAAGCCAGATATGGCAGAAGCGCATAATTCAATTGGGATTCATCACATACAAGAAATGGACTTTATAATGGCCTATGAGTCCTTTGACTCAACGTTAGATATCAATCCTGACTATGATTTTGCGCTCCTCAACAGAGGTATCGCGCTTTACTATGGGGGGAGATCAGAACTGGCTCTTGCTGATTTAAATCGTTTTTATGAGAAAGACAAACAGGACCCATACCGGGTTCTTTGGTCATTTATCGTTGAACAGAAAGTAGATAGAAACAGAGCATTAGCTAATCTAGCTGCGCATAGAAAAGAATTAGATGATAAAAACTGGGCAACTAGTATCGTCGATTTTT
>JAWUVZ010000056.1:0-11676 GCA_034112105.1 Glaciecola sp.
GACTTCTTATTTTTAACACCCACGACAGTTTATCAATTGGTGCCTAAAGTTGCATTCTCGTTGAGTGAATTTCAGCCTGTTTTTGGGTATGTACTAAAATACATAGGTCTTTTCGTTTTTATAAATGTAGGGATGAATAATCGTTTTGTAACAAAAACTTTACAATAAAGAACTTGCTCGACTATACTTGACGTTTACGTAAAGGTAATGTCGGTTTACTGTACCTACATATTCACTTATCAAATCGTCTGAAGGTTTACTATGAACAAGATAGCTCAATTAATTGATGGACAATTTGTCCAATCTACAACCACTGATTTTATTGAAGTGACGAACCCTGCGAATAACGAAATTATAGCTCATGCGCCTTGCGCAACGGTTGCTGAAATGGAACAAGCTGTATCCGCTGCAACCATCGCTTTTAAGACTTGGAAAAAAGTGCCAGTGCCGGAGCGGGCGCGTCTGATGATGCGGTACCAGCATTTACTGAAAGAAAATCATGATGAAATAGCGACTATTCTGGCAGAAGAAACAGGTAAAACTTTTGCTGATGCTAAAGGCGATGTTTGGCGTGGAATTGAAGTCGTTGAACAGGCAGCCAATATTTGTTCCATGATGATGGGAGAAACGGTAGAAAACGTTGCGACTAATATTGACACTTACAGCATGATACAACCGCTTGGTGTTTGTTTGGGTATAACCCCCTTCAACTTTCCTGCGATGATCCCATTATGGATGTTTCCAATGGCAATCGCCTGCGGTAATACATTTATTTTGAAGCCTTCCGAACAAGATCCTAGTACACCCATGAAGTTAGCTGAGCTCTTCCTTGAAGCTGGAGCACCCAAAGGTTTGCTAAACGTGATACATGGCGGCAAAAACCAAGTTAATTATTTACTTGAACATGATGCAATTCAAGCAGTCTCATTTGTCGGCAGTGTGCCGGTTGGCCAACATATTTATAAAACCGCAACGGACAATATGAAACGCGCGCAATGCTTTGCTGGCGCCAAGAATCATTCTGTGATTATGCCCGATGCTAACAAAGAATTTGTGTTGAATAACTTAGTTGGTGCTAGTGTTGGTGCAGCTGGGCAGCGTTGTATGGCAATTTCAGTGGCTGTGTTTGTGGGTGATACCGCTGATTGGATCCCTGAATTAGCGACAAAGATTGCGGCTGTTAAACCTGGATTATGGAATGACAAAAATGCAGGCTATGGTCCACTGATCAGCCCGCAAGCAAAAGCTAAGGTCTTGGCATTAATCAAAGAAGGCAAAGAACAAGGGGCTACATGCCTTTTGGATGGTTCTGATTTCACGTTGGAAGGATATGAAAATGGTAACTGGGTTGGTCCCACTGTATTTTCTAATGTAACGACGGAAATGAGTATTTATCAACAAGAAATATTTGGCCCAGTATTATGTTGCATGATTGTCAACACGCTTGAAGAGGCTATTGAACTTGTGAACGCTAATCCATTCGGTAACGGCACATCCATCTTTACCGCTAGCGGCGCAGCTGCGCGCAAGTATCAGAGCGAAATTGAGGTAGGTCAGGTGGGTATTAATGTTCCTATTCCTGTACCACTGCCATTTTTCTCATTTACGGGCTGGAAAAATTCTTTTTATGGAGATTTACATGCCTATGGTAAACAGGGTGTCCGCTTCTACACAGAGACAAAAACAATTACTGCTCGCTGGTTGGATGACGATATTCCTACAGGTCCAAATATGACTATTGAATTAAAGTAATGGAATTGCATTAGCAATTTAAATCGATCCCAGCCTAGCTGTTGACTAAAAGTGATTAAAAAGAGCGAGCAATACATGAATTTTGAATTAAATGAAGATCAAACCGCCTTCGCTGCAACAGCGAGGCAATTTGCAGATCAAGAGCTAGCTCCTTTTGCTGCAACATGGGATCGCGAACATTACTTTCCTATTGAAGCTATTCAAAAAGCCGGTGAACTCGGATTTTGTGGTTTATATACGCCAGAGGATGAAGGTGGTTTAGGACTATCTCGATTAGATTCTTCGATTATTTTTGAGCAGCTTTCAATGGGCTGCACAACAACGACTGCGATGCTAACTATTCATAATATGGCAACGTGGATGATCGCCACTTGGGGTACAGCAAAAGTTAAAGAAACATGGATGCCAACGTTGGTAACAGGTGAAACGATTGCGAGTTATTGCTTAACTGAGCCGGGTTCTGGTTCTGACGCTGCGTCAATGCGCACCTCCGCTAAGAAAAAAGAGTCAGGTTATATATTAAATGGCTCTAAAGTGTTTATTTCTGGAGCAGGAGCAACCCAAGTTCTTGTGGTTATGGCACGAACAGGAGAAGCGGGTGCCGGTGGTGTCTCAGCATTTGTAGTACCCGCAGATGCTGAGGGTGTCGAGTACGGTAAAGCAGAAGAAAAAATGGGCTGGAATGCTCAGCCAACAAGAATGATTACTTTCGTCAATGTTGAAGTTAGCGCAAGTGCATTACTTGGCAATGAAGGGGAAGGCTTCAAATTTGCAATGCAAGGACTTGATGGTGGACGCGTTAACATAGCTACCTGCTCTATTGGCACAGCACAACAAGCATTGAATACTGCACAAGCTTATATGCAAGAAAGAACGCAGTTTGGTAAACCTTTGGCTAGCTTTCAAGCCTTACAATTTAAGCTAGCTGACATGGCAACCGAATTAGTTGCGGCGCGCCAAATGGTAAGGTTAGCAGCCAGTAAGTTGGACAATAATCACCCTGACAAGAGCACTTACTGTGCTATGGCAAAGCGTTTTGCTACTGACGTAGGTTTTGATGTTTGTAATCAAGCATTACAAATTCATGGTGGGTACGGTTACATCAAAGAGTACCCTTTAGAGCGCCATGTGCGTGATGTAAGAGTGCATCAAATACTAGAAGGTACCAATGAAATAATGCGCGTTATCATTGGTCGTCGCCTAATATCATCGAATATTGAAGTGCTCTAGTATGCCACTTATTAAAACTAAATTACTCGCTCGCACAAAAAATGGCGAATTCATCGGTGTTATTACCCTTAACAAAGAACAGTCATTAAACGCGTTAAATCTGGAAATGGTTGAATTAATGTCTGCATGCTTGGTTCAATGGCGCAATGACGATTCAGTAGTGGCTGTGTTAATCGATGGGGCGGGTGATAAAGCCTTTTGTGCCGGTGGCGATGTGGTCTCAATGTACCAATCAATGAAACTTCTTCGCACTGAGCAACACGTTGAAGGAAATGTGAAACTTGTGCATCCCCCAGAGTTTTTAAGTGACTTCTTTAGCCAAGAGTACAGCCTTGATTATTGCATAAACACTTATCCAAAACCTATCATTACGTGGGGTAGTGGTATCGTAATGGGTGGTGGTTTAGGTTTATTTGCCGCATCTAAATTTGCCATAGCAACCGATACGTCAAGATTTGCTATGCCCGAAATTAGTATTGGCTTGTTTCCTGATGTCGGTGGTAGTTATTTTTTAAATAAAATGCCTGCCGGTGTTGGCTTGTTCTTAGCGCTAACCGGCTCTAGTTTCAATGGGATTGACGCCTATGATATTAATCTTGCTAGCCATAAGCTTTCGTCTGACAGTAAACAAGCATTGCAAGCTCGGTTAATTCATATGGATGCGGTGTCGGAACAGGGTATTGACGAAGTACTATCTGCATTGCAACTAGTTGATAAACCATTGTTTAGTTCGGTTGAGGCTAAACTAAAACCTAATTTTAACAAATTGAATGCATTGTCAGATGCACAAACATTGTCTGCTGCAGTTTTGCAGTTAACTGCTATTGTCAGTGAAAAAAATGACGATAGATGGTGGTTGAAATCCATAAAAACACTAAATAATGGCAGTCCGATTACAGCAAATATTGTATTTGAACAATTAAAGCGTAGCAAAGATTTCACTTTGGCTGATTGTTTTAGGCAAGAGCTCAGTATAGCGCTGACATGCAGCCTATATGGAGAATTTGAAGAGGGAGTGAGAGCCTTGTTGATTGACAAAGACTTTGCACCTCAATGGTTATACCAAAATAGAGATGATGTACCGAGTAGTCTGATCGCTACACACTTCACCTATTTCGCTGATGCGACAAACCCTTTGCATCATCTTGAACAAACTTATGGAGGCTAATATGGCTAATATTGCATTTTTCGGATTGGGCAACATGGGAGCGTCAATGGCCAAAAATTTGGTCAAAGCACGGTTTAATGTCACTGTTTTCGATCTGGTTGAGTCACAAGTACAGCTGTTATCTGATGCCGGCGCTGCACCAAGTAGCAGTGTGGCACAGGCTGTTGAAGGTGCGGATATCATTATTTCTATGCTACCAGCAGGCAAACATGTTGAATCTCTTTATTTCGACGAAGACGGCATTGTAGATAGTATTTCCGGTAAAGCTTTGTTTATTGATTGCAGTACTATTGAATCAAGTACCGCAAAAAGTATTGGTGAAAGATTGCAGTTACACGGCCATCGTTTTATTGATGCGCCGGTATCTGGCGGAGTGGCAGGCGCTGCCGCTGGTAGCTTAACTTTTATAGTGGGTGGTGATAAAGCTGATTTTGATGAAGCACAGAGCTGTTTGCAAGCTATGGGCAAGAATATATTTCATGCTGGTAGTGTTGGCGCAGGTCAAGTGGCTAAAATATGCAATAATATGTTACTGGCAATCCTAATGGCCGGGACGTCAGAAGCATTGCAGTTGGGTATAGATAACGGTTTAGACCCTAAAGTCATGTCCGACATCATGTTGCAAAGTTCAGGACGCAACTGGACATTAGAACTGTATAATCCTTGCCCGGGTGTGTTGCCGAATGCGCCATCATCGAATGGCTATCAAGGGGGCTTTTTGGTCGATTTAATGAACAAAGACCTAAGCTTAGCAATGGGAACAGCTGCCAGTAATCAATCCGTAGTGCCGATGGGTCAGTTGGCTAAGTCATTATTCCAAATGCATGGTAATGCGGGTAATGGAAAGTTAGATTTTTCTAGTATCTTTAATGCCTATAAACACCGCTAAGGTAGCTTCTGAGATTGTATGAGGGTGTGATATCATGCCTTCATATTAACAAACGAAGCTTTCAGAACTATGTGGCAATGCCCACTTTGTAAATTACCGTTACAAACACATCAAATTGGTGCGCCCGAACGGCTCTTAAAAACATGGTCATGTGAAAATAATCACAGTTTTGATAAAGCAAAGCAGGGCTACGTGAATTTGCTACCAGTGCAAAATAAGCGTTCAAAGATGCCTGGTGATGATGTTGAAATGGTTTCTGCAAGAACCACGTTTTTTGCTAGAAAACCGTATGCTCCGTTAGCCAAAAGACTAGCGGAAGTAATAAGCTCTATAGAAACACACAATACAGATGGATTAAGCGTGCCGCGTAACCAGTTCGATGTGGCCGATACCCCAGTAAATATATACGACTCAGGTTGTGGTGAGGGATATTATCTTGAAGCGCTTTCAACGCTTCTTTTAAGACCTAAATTGGCGCATAAGTCGGCACTGTATTCGTTTTCTGGGCATGATATCTCTAAAGCCGCAGTAGTGGCAGCAGCAAAGCGAAATCAGGATAAACAGTTAGTTGTTGCGTCCACCATAAATATCCCTGTGCTGGACCGTTCTCAAGATATTATTTTACAGGTCTTTGCACCGGCATGTGCCGCACAATATCATCGGATTTTGCAGCCTAATGGTGTTGTTATTACCGTTGATCCAGCACCAAAACACTTGTTTGAACTAAAACAACTGGTGTATGAAAAACCAGAACGTCATCCGAAGCACAATGCCATTTTGAGTGGGTTTGAGATTCAGGAACAGCATCAACTGGATTTCAGTGTGATATTGAATAGCCCAGATGTTCGTTTGGCTTTATTACAAATGACGCCATTTTATTGGAAAACAAGTGAGACGCAACGCAGCCTAATACAGAAAAGTTTAACAAAAGTGACCGCGGACTTTGTTATTACAATATGGCAAAAAAGCACAGAAGTTAAAGCAGAAGCCGTTGGCTTGACTGCTGCCAATTTCCAAAGCGCCGATAATAACGATGACAATTCGCTGCAGGAAGAGTCAATTTTTTTAGAGAAAGAACGATGAAAAAAGCGCTATTTTTAGACCGTGATGGCGTAATAAATGTGGATCATGGCTATGTTTATAAAGTGAGTGCCTTTGATTTTATGGATGGCATTTTTGATCTTGTAAAACGTGCTAATGAACAAGGTTATAAGGTCATTGTCGTTACCAATCAGTCTGGTATTGGCCGCGGTATGTACACTGAGTCAGACCTCGCAGAATTAAGCCAATGGATGGTGTTAAAATTTGCGCAGCATGGTGCTATCATCGACGATGTACTGTATTGTCCGCATCACCCAAAGGCAGAGCTCAAAAAATATAAAAAGGTGTGTGAATGTCGAAAACCAAACCCTGGTATGTTTAACACTGCAGCCGCGCAACACAATATCAGTCTTACTAACAGTATAATGGTAGGAGACAAGCTGTCGGATGTCGAAGCAGCTATAAAAGCTGGCCTTCAAGAGGTTGTCTGGTTTAGTCCTGGGTTTATTGAACCAATAAAGATAAGGTCGGCCGAATCAAAGATTAAGTCCAAGTACTGTAAACAAACGTCGATAACTTTGACGCACAGCCTCTGCACAATAATCAATTCCTAACCTAAAATTACTGCACCATTTGTCCCCGATATTGTTAGCGCTTTCTTTTCGATTAGTGATGACATTATTAAATAGCGTAATTTAATTAATCAAGACCCTTGATGGCTATTACTATTCACTGATGTAGAGTTTAATTATCATGCATTCGCACTGCAAGTACGTCTTGCTTGACACCGTGCAGAACCGCATTTGCGGTTGAACCAAGCAGTGCCTTAAACCCGCTTCTGCCATGGGTACCTATTACAATAAGATCAGTCTGACTTTCATTCGCCATTGCCTTTATCTCATCCGAAACATCACCCATTCTAACGTGAATATTTGTTTTGTTAATACCAAATTTTTCTGCAATTTGTGTTAATCGTTGCTTAGCATTATCAACGATTTCAGAGTCTTCTATAGAGTTGTATTCTGCACCATATAGTAGTGGCTGAATGTAAACTATCGGCATAGATACATAAAGCAAACTGATGTCGTCAGGTGATTGGCTAACAGCTATGGCTTGTTGAACCACTTTTTTATAGTCAGTATTGAAATCAATTGCAACGATGATTTTTTTGTAAACACTCATGAGTGATCCACCATAATAGTTTGATAGAGTTAACTTCTTGTTCAAAAAGTATCATACTACCGTTTCTCAATATTTGACTTGAATCAAACATGGGGAGCAATATGAAGTCGAATAATTGATAAAGTCATTTAATGTTCCAAAGAAATTAATAGATAGCAATGTATTGGGAAGTAAATGATTGTTAACTCAAATACGTATTGAAGCAACCCGAATAGTTGATTTTTAGCCTTGAACTAGTTGGCTTATGTGGTGCTTTTAGTTGCTATACCAAAGCTAATATAAGATGCAATTTTTGGCATACCCTTTATGTACTTACTTTCAAACCAATCGATAGTAAAGCCGCTACTTCGTATATTTTCAATCACCGGTCTATTTAAATGACAACCTCCAAAAAGGCTGCCCCATAAACTATTTAAACGATTTTGCCATTTCTGAAGAGAATAGTCAGGCGCTTGGCCATGTTCACAGAAAATAATTTTACCATCGGGTTTTAATACTCTGTGTATCTGCTCCATAGCTGCACGCCAATCTGGGATAGTGCACAGAGTATAAGTCAATACTACTGAATCAACTGAATTATCATCAAGAGGTATTTGTTCACCCGGAACGCTCAGCCACTTAACGGTAATAGGTGATTTTTTCAAATGAGGTGTCGCCTTTTTACGCATGCCGATAGAAGGTTCAAGGCCCCATATCATGTCAACTCTTGCTGGATCATATAGCCCTAAATTAACAGCCGAGCCCATGCCAACCTCTAAAACAATCCCATAAGCCAGAGGAACTACTTTTTCTCTGAGTTTCATAATTGCATTTGAAGAGCAAGCGCAATTTAAAATGTGTGGTAGAATTTCATTTTGATAAAAACTCAAAGAGATATTTCCTCTGCAATTCCATAATTAAATGCATACAATTGTTTAAATGTGCTTTATTTATTAACACTTTATAGTGAGCTGTTGATCTATCTTCCAGCCAACGAATGCTTATCTTAATCAAAAAGTCCGTCTGAAACTTAACTTTTGAATCTGTCTATTTTAAAACGATTTGGCAATCTGACATAATCTGCAAGTAAAAGAGCCAAAGTTTTTATTGAATTGTATATGCAGGTTACTCATAGCGGCTAATCGATTTATACCTAGAATTACTTTAAAATCTAATGTCTGCCAATTGAGTTAGAAAGATGAACTAATCAGTAAATGTGATATAGCAAAAAGGAAGGCTGGATACGACAGATGATTTTTACGTTTATTATGAAAAAGTGAAATGATTATAAATGACAGGGATGCCATATCACTGGGCACAAGATGTACTTTAATACCTAGCTACGACTACATGAATTCGTCCAAATTAGTTATAAGAAACCGTACGTTTTTCACTCTTTTGTCAGCCATGCTTTGCTCAAAACTGATTATTTCGAGATGATTTAATTGGTGAATTATTTTTCTTGCTGTTGGCATTGACACGTACGAGGCCAAAAATCTTTCGATATCGGATATTTTTACTTCGTTTACATGAGCAAACCGATTTACAACTCTAAAATGATGAATGTTTAATGCTTTCTTTATCTTTGACGTCACAAATGCATATCCTTTGGAACTGTGGCCCTTTATACGGATTTTAGACTTAAGCTCATATATTTAAAACCTAATTAAGTTAGGCAATAATATTGTCTATCGCTCCGTGCAGTAAAGACCTAAATTTTTATTAAGTGCTTTTTTAAATTAGTGTAAATGTATTGCTTCTTTACTCTGCTCTTACAATAGCACAAATATATAGTGTAAAAGAATTGGACAAAAGTATAGTGGTATTTAGTCTGGTTGTATAACTTTATAAATTGCTTTAAACGTTATTTACCATCTCAGAAAAATGGCTTGCAGCTAACTCTGTAAAGCAAGTATCCAATTTCAATATTTCGTGTTTTACCCAGTCCACTTCCATAGTCCAATTTTGGATCATGGGTGCACTGAATATTTTAGCAAAATTCAGGATAGCGAACAATGGCTCGGGGAATTGATCTTCGTCTTTTTCATTGCACTACACTTCCTTGCCATAAAGGCGGGAAATGATACTGTTGCCCACTAATTCTGCCGAATAATCATGATAATCACTTAGTGTTGCTGCTTACATAACCAGTAGTGCCTGCCAATCACCACCATCACAATAGCCCAAGCTTTTTATTGCGCGCGCCGCATAGTGAGCTGGACCACCACCGCTATGATGTTCAAATATGTCTATTTCACCAGACCCTGTCATTGGCCACTATCCTCGACCTTTAATCTGGCGGTCCACTTACCTTTTTTACAAACTCTTTACGATTTTTTGAGGCTATACGACCTGTGACATATTGTGTATCGTGATGTTTTTAACCTTCTTTACTCATGTTGTCATAGGGGCGTTCTTCTCCTAGGTCAATCACTCTTAATTTAAGTGTGCCTTCGCTAACTTCCCTAGTATTAAATTGATTATTAGGAATATAACATCGGTCTTCGCTATTCACCCATAACATCTGATCTTGCCAATGTTCTGTGTTGAATGAGTCATCCTCATCTGAAAAGTCTAGCTGCCAACCGCTAAGTTCATTTGCTTGCTTTTCTCTAACTGGTTCTTGTGAAGCATTAGGGGAACAGGCTGAGACTAACATGGTTAGTGCTATTATTGACGTTGTGTTTTTCATATGCGCTTCGCGACGGAAGTAAATTAGGGGAATGCGCTCTAAATTTTCAAGTAATTGACAGATCTTTATAAGCAATATTATATAAAGTAATAGAGGAAGGGTAAGCCCAAAGTTCATGTAACCTGCGTTATTTTCAATATAACTCCAATAAATTTATAAGTTAAATACAATACGCAGCAACAGACTACCTATATTGGAGGAATACAGTTGGCTTTTTTATTGTTTCGAAAATTCAGTAATATGTTTAATTGAGCGGCTTAATAAATTAGTGTCAATTTCGGTTAACACTTTTTCATTAGTCATATAATCACGAATTTCAAAGCTGCCATCTTTGCTAACTTCAGTAATCAGTCCTTTGTGCACCACAATTAAATGTCTACCTTGCGTACTAACAGCCCAGGATCGAGTCGGTGATTGCAATGCTTGGCCGATAGAATAATTATCTGGCGCAGCGTTACAGCCTAACTCTGTCAACATAGTAGGAGCAATGTCTTCTGTTGTCGACATGTTTGTTTTGATCTGCAAATTACTATAAAGCTTGTGATACGGGCTATTTTCAGGTTTTGCTACAAATAATATTTTAGTCGTTAAACTGAGCACTTGTAAATCAATTGAAGCGAGCTCTTCTCTCGTCACTGTTGCCATAAACAAACCACTGGATTGTTCATTCAGTTGACTACTAAAGGAGGCCCAATTAGTTGAATAAAAAGGCTTTTTCTCAACATCATCTTGATTGCTTGTTTCATGATTGTACATGCTAACGTCAAGATTAAATGCCTTTGATAACGCAAGTGTAACTGGTTGTGCTTTAGAGACGCTTGGCAATAAACCTTGCGGTAAACCATATACAGCCGACATTAAGTAATCATTTTTTAATGTGTTGCTAACAAAATGAAAGCCATTATCCATCAAACCCTCAGGCTCAGATTGCAGGCTGTCATCGCGCAAACTTAAAAATAATAGTTTTTGCGTAGCGTCAACCGAGCAATAAATTGGCTTCGGTGGATAATCAAAATAAAAGTCATCGTCATTAAACTGTAAATTTTGACGCTGTTTATAATTTTGCAAATCAAACACACCAATACGTGACATTAATGTCTTGGCAGTTGCGGGGTAGGACAACGGCAGCATATTATCTTGCTGCAATACTGGTGCATATAATTTGGCATCGGCCCAAACATGAATAGCGTGGCTAGCAATAAAGCAAAACACAAAAGCACTGGTGACATAAACCGCTATGTGCACTTTCATGAATCTTTTTATGCGCTTGTGAATAGCATTTGCGAGTACCAGTTGAAACATTAACCAGATAACAGTAAGTAACAACAAATAGAACCACTGGAGCCAATTAAATGCACCCATCTGTCCTTCTGTTTCACTTCTTAGCAAAGCTGCAGAACTAAAGCTAATGTGAAAGCCGGTTTTATTATAAAGCAGCGCATCAAAAGCCAGAAGGGCAAGCCCTATAGCCGCAATAGCTGAGCCAAATACCTTTAATACACGTGGTTGCTTAATTTTGTAACAAAGGGGTAATAATAAAAGAACGAAGCCAAAAAAAGTAATAAAACTGATATGTCCAATCCAAGTCACAAACATATATATAATACTAATAGGTGTGCTTGATATAGGGGATGAGAGCAAATATATTGAGGATATGACCAGTGCCATCAAAATATTAGCAAGAGCAAACCAATGCCCCCAAGCAACCAGCTCGTTTATTTGTTTACGCCTTGGTGATTCATT
>JAWUVZ010000057.1:0-10629 GCA_034112105.1 Glaciecola sp.
AAGCCCGTTATAAATTGGCAAAAAATAAAATATTACGTTCTTAACTAAAAAGACAAAAAAGGGCAGTTGACTGACTGTCGAGAATATATGATGTTAGTCACTGGTTATTACAATAAATTTTAGTTTATTGAAACATAGCGATAAGAAATATTGCGTGTTACGTGCCTTTAAACTCGCAAGAATCACGTGTCGATATAAATTACTATTTGTTCATAAGCTATAAACTTCACTAAATTCAAAAAATAATGTCAGGTTATGCTCACTTGTCTCGACTATAGGGGTAACTTTAGTAAATTCTATCAGTCAATAGGAAGTAATATGTCAACTACAATACAAACTATCTCGTCAACTCAAGATTCAAATTCGTTTTTTCATTGGTATAAGCTAGCCTTTCAATTATTTAGAAAAGCACCCTTTACAATGATTGGGCTCTCTCTTGCCATTATGATAATCGCAGGTGTTTTTCAAATATTACCGGCTCCCTATGGAGTGGTAATATCTAAAATTGTTGGAGCCATGCTCATTCCTCTACTGTGGATTGTTATGGATCAGGTAAGCGAGCATGGTAGTTTTAAAATTGCATCGTTAAAGCAATATACAGGTTACGTGAAGCTTCCTTTGCTCGCCGTTGTCATGATACTTCCTACTATAGCTCAGGTGGTAACTGCTGCGATCATGTTAGGTGAACAGGGGATTGATTTAATACTGTTTGGCATCATTGCAACTACAACGGCATTGCAGGTGGCAATTATTTTCGCGTCAGCAGCGCCAATCATGCTTATATTTATGTTCGCTCCTGCATTTGTATTACTTAAACAGCAACGTGTTATCGCCGCCACTAAAAACAGCATCAAAATGGTATTCAAAACTTTCTCTTTCATGTTACCCATATTGCTTCTCAATGCGTTTGTATCATTTCTAGCACCCTTTACACTAGCGTTGAGCGCTATCATCCTTGGTCCATGGTTAGGATGTTTAACTTACGTTGCGTACAAAGAGCTGTGCCACTAAATAGAGAATGTATCTAAAAGTCTTTTCGATTAAAAAATACGGAAGTTTACATAACATATGACGCCGAGAACAAAGCATGATGATATCGAACTCTTACTCGTGAATTTTATGCCTTTATTAGCGAGAATAGCGGCGTCCTATGAATTTGATAGTCGTTTGCAAGAGGACTTGTTATAAGATATTAGCCTTGCAGTTTGGAGAGCGTTAGATTCAT
Source organism: Glaciecola sp. (assembly GCA_034112105.1). Taxonomy (GTDB): domain Bacteria; phylum Pseudomonadota; class Gammaproteobacteria; order Enterobacterales; family Alteromonadaceae; genus Glaciecola. Next base: position 1,226 of record JAWUVZ010000057.1, read on the forward strand.
TTAAATACGACGCTAGTATCAAAACCTATATCGCAAAAATTGCACATAATAGGGGAGTCGATCATGCACTGAAACAAAAAAGGCACAGTCAAAAACGTGCGGACTTTGATGATAATACGCTGCCCACTTCATCGAGTGATAACTTTCAAGGTCAATCTCAGGATGAGAAACTCGATTTAATGTCGGCATTAGAACGACTATCACTTAAAAACCGGCAAGTCATTACAATGCAATTGGAAGGTTTCAATTACGCCGAGATTGCATCAATTTTAGGCACCAGTGAACAAGCAGTTACCAAGCGTGTCGGACGCGCTCGTCAAGTGTTAGCACAATGGTTATAAGGATAATAGAAATGGATGATGACACTAAGGCGTTACACGAGATTTTCCAGAAGAATACGCCAATACTAGATAATAAACGTTTGTTGATAAGTGTTAAAAAACAACGTGAGAAAGAAAGGCTCAAAGCGTGGTTAGAGCTAGCGCTAGGACTATGTGTAAGCACTTTTATCGTCTATTTATTAATAGCAGAGAGTTATTCATTAATCTTAACTATTGTATTGCTAGGACTCGCGCCCATCCCAATCGGCTTTAGCTTGTGGGCTTTTAAGGCTAGGGCTAAAAAATCGGCATGGGAAACCTTAGATATCGCGGCTTTAATTGAAATGAAAAAGCAGCAAGCGATAACCAAAGTTCATTATTGGAGAGTGAGTGGGATTGTGATTTCGGTATTGTGGTCGTTTCTTCTTATTTACTTTCTTTATAGCTTGCTGAGTCAACAAGACCACTTCATTGCACTAATTCAAATCATAGTTCAACTACCTGTTTTAGTATTGGTATGGCTGAGATTTTTATATCTGCGTCGTAATTTAGGCAAGGATGTATCAGAAATTGAGCAGATTGTAGATTGAGCAAATACGAAAGAGATAATCTATTTGATAATTACAAAAATTAGCGTTAATTATCGCTATATGTTCCATTTGGCAACCTCTAGTGGTTCAACAAAGCGGGATTTTACATCTAAGTAAAAAATGTCCACAGATTTAGGGGAAAACCACACGTCAATTATAGAGGGAGTATCTTCATACATATTAGATAAGAACAACACCGCAAAAAAAGTGAGCTTTCTCAAGGGTAAAATGGTAAATAGATTCGATATTTCGCTGAATACCACTAAACAACTCTACTCGTCGGAATTTCACACTTTCTGTTATAGTCAACTGAAAAAACATGGCTTATGTCAACATAACTTATTACGGATGTTAAACCTTTTAATTTAAGACTTAAGGGTTTTTACTCGTTGTTCTGCAAGCAGAACAGCAATTGGCAAGTTGTCGTAAAGCCAAACTTTGTTAGTTTTGAATAGCCACATGTAGGCTAAGGTAGGAGCACTTATGCTTGCTGATGCAAAATCTGCAATATCGTGGTTCAGAACCGTCCGATATTTTATCGCAGTGTAATTTTGCCTTACATAAACCTAAACCGCAAGCCAGTTAGTAGGCTCTAAAGTCAGAAAAATACCCCCTATTGCATAGAACAGGGTGGTGTATTATTCCTCCTAACTCATATTTCTGCAATGGTCAGAACTTGAAGTCTTTCTACAAATTGCATTATTGATAATAATAAGTTGTACAATCATTTAAACATAGCAAAAAAATGGCTGATAAGTAAGTTAACCGGCTCTATAAGTTAGATAATTAAAGGCGTGTAGTGAATTATGTCGTTTAAAGACGGGAAATTCCCAGAACCCCTAATTTGATTATTAAGGGTCAAAGCATTGGAAGTTGAATAGAAGCATCCTCAAACATGCCCAAAAACTGCTCACTTTGCTTGAGGAATACTTCTAGGATTTAAGTTAGTTTAGAGCCCTTAACTAGCATTGTATGAAACTAGTCGTGCTTGCTTACTAACTTTGTATGTTGACAAGCTTACTTTAGTGTCTAACGACTTGCGATCATTATTACTGTGGGTTTCTCATTAACCTTCGCGGTTATATCTTTAATCGTTATACTAGTTCTCATTCTTTTGTACTTTCTAGGTGTATATCGGTCAAGATAATCTACGGTATCGTTGGCTTGGTATTCATATGCGAAATTAGCAATAATTACATCATTGCAAAATATCGTCTTCGCAACAGTCTTCGCAACATCGCGCATCCCATAGCTGTGCGATATTAACCTTCTCAGTTTTTTCATGTCATTCGTTACTGCAGCAACACACATTTTAGTTTCTTTGGAGCCATCCATTGCTACAAATTCGTACTCGGTCGCATAAGTACTGATTGAATAAAAAAGTAATATTGGTACTAATGTAAATAACTTAAGATGTTTCATTATAATCACCCTCTCAAAACGGTTGATATTATCAAATGATTTTGCAAGTAATTGGAGAATCGCGAGCCAATACTTTTCGTTGCGTCAATTACTGCAGGCGTTCCGGGGGAAGTCGATCCGTAGTTATCCAAATCTTTCGATAGACAGCTCTACTTTACTTTGCCTTATTAAGTCTAGTTGTGAGAGTCCAATAAAACAATAAAGAATCTAGACCTAATGAAGCTTATAAAATGTGTTTTTATTCATTCGAAGTATAGTTAAAATAAACGACATTTCTGCTCTATTCAAAAGACATTGATTTTACTGAATTTCGGTCGTGTACGCTGGCTTTCGGTATAGGTGGTTGTTGTATGAAATGACATTGGGGTCCTAGGGGTTTTTCGTCTTAAAAAGAAATAATCGTCTACACTGGCCGCCATTAATGGTCTACATAGGTGGGGTAGTTTCAGTCAATAGTTTAATTGTGCTGTTATATTAAGAGGTAATGAACTTGACCAGTCAAGATAGTTGACGCGCTATTGTTGTTAAGAATGATTTAGTAAACCAAACCAAACCAAACGAATCATAAAGGCCAAACTACCTGAAAGCGGTTTCATAATATGAGTGTGAGCATCAAGCTTTAATGTCTAGTTGAAAAAATTAATATGCTCGCACAGATCGGTTAGGGAACTAAGCCTTAAAAATATACCCAGTTTAGCAATGATAAGACGATACTCGAGTAGAGAATAGAGATGGGTATTCCTAGTTTAACAAAGTCTTTAAATTTATAGTTTGTTGCGCTGAACACAATCAAATTAGTTTGATACCCATAAGGCGAGATAAAACTAGCGCTGGCAGCGAATGCGACAGCAAGTGCGAATGGCATTAGAGGCAACCCCATTGCGTTAACTATCCCGTAAGCAAATGGAAACATAAGCGCTGCTGCAGCATTGTTGGTCACAAATTCAGTGAGTAACACGGTCATTACATAAACCAAAACAAGAGCAACTATCGGTGACATATCACCAATGATTGGTATCAATTGGTTAGTAGCTAAATCAATAATTCCACTGCTTTCAAGCGCAGTTGCTAAACTTAAGGCACCCACGATGACTAGAATGAGGTTAACTGGCAAGTTGCGCTTAATTTCTCCCATAGATGATACATTTATAACCGATAAACTTGCGGTAAAAAATAAAAGCCCAATGACTAGAGGAACAGTCGATGTTGCGGCTAAAATAACAGTAGTAACAAAGCCAAGAAGCGTGAACGCTTCTTGCCACGGCTTGAGTTTTCTTGTGATTTTTTGTTCGGATACGATAAAGAAGTTTTTGGTGATGTTATCTCGACGCTGAAAATCGGCACCAGTCGCAAGTAATAAAAAATCACCAGCTTGTAGTTTCAACTCTCCTAACTTACCTGATATTTGTTCTCCGTCTCTGCGAATAGCAACAACGGCCGCATCAAACAAGGCCCTAAAGCCTACATCTTTTAGTGTTTGATTAATAATTGGTGCGCGATTCGACACAATCACCTCGGTTAAATTATCGCGCAATAGACCGTCAGCTTCAGCAAACATCGTTAGGCCTTTTATGTGTGCAATATTATCCATTTTTTGCACATTACCAGAGAATATTAATTTATCATTTTCCTCGATCAGCATATCAGGAGTAACTGGTGACATAACCACATTGCGGCGAATAATTTCGATAAGAAATAATTCTGGTAAGTTACGAAGGTGATTCTCTTCTACGGTTTTGCCAACCAACTCTGATGCGGCCTCAACGTCAGCCTCCAGCAGATAGCTATGGTAGCTGTTTTTGTGGCTAGGAATATTGGGTAACAAAGGGGTAAGGAAAAACAACAGCACAGCACAGGCTAGACCGGCGGTTAACCCAAACAAGGTAAAATCAAAAAAGTTAAACCCAGGATGACCATGTTCAATTAAGAAACTATCTACTATCAGGTTAGTTGAAGTTCCAATTAAGGTTACGGTTCCCCCTAATATAGCGGCGTAAGACAAAGGAATTAATAACCGAGATGGGGCGTGCAATTGGTTTTGCTTAATTGGTCCAATCAAACTAGCAACAATGGCTGTGTTATTAAGTAAAGCAGAAGAGCTAAATGTGACCGCGAACATACGCCAGAAGCTTTGCGTGAATGACTTTTTCACGATAGCTCTACCGAGTCGCTTTATGAAGGCGGTTTTGTCGATTGAATGACTAACCAGCAAAAGTAAAACTAAGGTGACAAGGCCAGTGTTCGTCATGTTATTGAGAATAGCTTCAAAGGAAAGTTGTTGCGTTAATAATAATAATAGCATACTAGCTGCAAAGACACTTGAGGGGCGTTTATTAGTGAATACGAGCCCAAAAATAGTGATGAAAAAAATAACTAAGACGAGAATTTGTTCCCAAGTCATTGTATAACTAGCTTGTTGTGAATTTATTTGTCGCAGCGTTTCTGGCACAGTGCTCTATTCAAAATTGAGCAAGGGTGGACCCAGAAAACTAAGCATAACCTATTTTTTAGTAATATGAAGTGGCTTGTTTAGTCAGTTTGCATCTTTGTTAAGCCAGTTAACGCTAACAAAGAATTTTTTCGCATGTTTTAGGTCTAGACCCGTTAAACTTTACCATACGCAAAAACAGTAAAACCCGTCTAATACGTTTTTTAAATGAGCGTTTCTACTCCAATCAATGCCCAGTTCAAATATCCCCTCAGTCAAAGTGAACTAATAAAAAAGGGAATGCAGCGAACTAACGACTGCACTCCCTCCATTTCAAAGACCACTAGATTATTGCCTAGCTGCTAATGTCGGTCGCATTCCAATGCGGAAAGTGTTTTCTTACTAATGAGTTAAACTCAAGCTCGAATTCAGAGTATTCATGCACGCCTTGTTTGTTCACATTCTCACTAATAATCATACCTGCACCCACTGTGCCATTAGTAAGACGATCGATCATAATGAATGCCCCCGTTTTGCGGTTCTCGGCATAAGGGTCGCAAGCAACTTCTTGGGTCAACTTGATATTAGTAACACCAATTTCATTCAAGTTAAGGTGCAAAGCGTCAGTTTTCTGTAAGGTATTTACATCTATTTGATAGTCAATGCTCGATACGCTTCCAGAGACTGTTTTGGTTGCAAATTTAAAGCTATATTGCTTATTAGGAATAAGCGCATCTTCAGACATCCAAACCATATGAGTTTTATACGCACTTGATTGCAATGGCAAAGCATCTGACTTAACAATCATGTCACCGCGTGAAATATCAATCTCGTCATTTAAGGTCAAGGTCACGGCGTTTGGTGCATAGCCAACGTCTAAATCACCGTCGAAGGTAGAAATTGTCTTAACCGTTGAGGTTTTTCCAGAGGGTAACGCGGTAATCGCATCCCCTGGTTTAATCGAACCTGAAACGATAGTACCGGCGAACCCCCTAAAGTCGAGGTTTGGCCTATTGACATACTGCACTGGAAAACGGAACTCTTTATGCAGTTGTTGCGTCACTTCCATATTTTCAAGCAACTCCATTAACAACTCCCCCTTAAACCAAGGTGTTTTGTCGCTGCGATTAACAACGTTGTCACCTTCAAGCGCAGAGAGTGGTACAAAGCGGATATCAGGGATGGTTAATTGCTTTGAGAATTCCATGTAGTCTTTCTTGATTTGCTCATACACATCTTGTCTATATTCCATTAAGTCCATTTTATTTACGGCAACAATAATATGCTTAATACCCAGCAAAGAGACTAAGAATGAATGGCGTCTAGTTTGTGTTTTTACACCTTCTCTTGCATCGACCAGTATGATGGCAAGATCACATGTTGATGCGCCTGTTACCATATTGCGTGTATATTGTTCGTGCCCCGGTGTATCTGCAATGATGAACTTACGTTTTTCTGTACTGAAATAACGGTAAGCAACATCAATAGTAATACCTTGTTCACGCTCAGACTGAAGACCATCAACAAGTAATGCTAAGTCTACTTTTTCGCCGGTGGTTCCGCTTTTTTTACTATCTTTAGTAATAGCCGCGAGTTGGTCTTCATAAATCATTTTTGAGTCATAAAGTAGACGACCAATTAAGGTACTTTTGCCATCATCAACGCTCCCACACGTTAAAAATCGCAATAGGTCTTTATTTTCATGTTGTTCTAAGTACGACAATATGTCGGTTTGAAGCAATTCGTTTTCGTTATTCATGAGCAACTTACCAAGAAATAGGGATTTAAGACGGAATCTTTTTGGTTATATCGAAGTGGAGGTGCGTCTTTGTCTAATGGATTATTCACATCCAGTACAGTGACTTTTGCACCTGCGGCAATAGCCACAGCATGCGCTGCGCCGGTATCCCACTCACAAGTAGGTCCGACACGCGGATACATATGCGCTTCACCACTGGCAACCAAGCAAAGCTTCAATGAACTGCCCATAGCGACCAATTCATTTTCACCACCAAGGCTATCAAGTATTTTGTTTATTTCAGGGCTTTGGTGTGAGCGGCTGCCAACAACCTTCCAGGTTTCTCCTGCTTTATGTGTACTTGCTTTTATTGCGGATTTAATCCCATCAACTTCACTGTAAGCACCAACATCTAATTGGCCCACGTAAGTTTTACTAATGGCTGGGGCATGTACTACACCAAAAGTTGGCTCGCCATACTCTATTAATGCAATATTAACGGTAAATTCGCCGTTCTTTTTGATGAATTCTTTGGTGCCATCTAATGGGTCTACAAGCCAGTATCGGACCCATTTTTTACGTGTTGACCATGGAATATCAGCCGATTCCTCAGACAATATAGGTAATGGTGATATTGCTTCTAGGCTGTCCACAATATGATGATGAGCGGCTAAGTCAGCCTCAGTCAATGGGCTGGAATCAGGCTTGTCATAAATGGTAAAATCTTGAGCATAGATTTCCATAATCTTCTCGCCGGCTTCGACAGCAATTTGCTTTACCTTTTCGGCAAGTTCTGGGGTTAATTCAAAACTCGTCATTTATATAAATTCCTTTATCGACAATACACTAAATAATCGTTCAGCAGTTTGTTCTGGCGTTTCGTCTACATGAGTCAGATGTACTTCAGGTGTCTCAGGTTCTTCATAAGCTGAATCAATACCTGTAAAATGTTTAATCTCGCCGCTGCGTGCTTTTTTATATAGTCCTTTCGGATCCCGCTGCTCGCAAATTTCAATGGGGGTATCGACAAACACTTCTATAAACTCGCCCGCTTCCAATAAAGAGCGACAATAAGCACGATCAGCTTTGAAGGGCGATATAAAGGCGGTAATTATGATTGTGCCGGAATCAACAAATAATTTAGCGACTTCGCTAATTCGGCGAATGTTTTCAACGCGGTCTTTATCATCAAAACCCAAATCACCACAGAGTCCGTGGCGCACATTATCGCCGTCTAGCAAGTAGGTTTTCTTGTTTTCAGAATAGAGTTTTTTCTCAAGTAAATTAGCAACTGTTGATTTACCCGAGCCGGATAATCCAGTTAACCAAATAACTGCAGGTTTCTGACCGAGCGCTTCTGATCGCGCTTTTTTATTTACATCATGTTCATGCCAAACAATATTAGTAGCCATTAGAAGTAACCCTCCATTTTTTTCTTTTCCATAGACCCAGAAGAGTCATGATCGATAACTCGGCCTTGACGCTCTGACGTTTTGGTTAGCAGCATTTCTTGGATAACTTCTGGCAGAGTGTCTGCAGTCGATTCAACTGCACCGGTTAATGGGTAGCAGCCTAGGGTCCTAAATCTGACTGACCGCATCTCAGGTTTTTCACCAGCTTCCATTGGCATACGGTCATCGTCAACCATAAAATAATTACCGTCGCGCTTGACGACAGGGCGTGGTTTAGCCAAATACAATGACGGAATTTCGATATTTTCGAGATAAATATACTGCCAGATATCTAACTCAGTCCAGTTTGACATTGGGAATACACGTATGCTTTCGCCTTTGTTTATCTGGCTGTTGTAGATGTTCCAAAGCTCTGGGCGTTGATTTTTTGGATCCCAACGGTGATTTTCATCTCTAAATGAATAGACACGTTCTTTGGCCCGCGATTTTTCCTCGTCACGACGCGCACCGCCAAATGCAGCATCAAACTTGTACTTATTTAACGCTTGTTTTAATGCAACTGTCTTCATGATGTCGGTATGTTTTGCACTACCGTGAGAGTATGGTCCAACGCCTTGATCTATGCCTTCTTGGTTGCTATGAACAAGCAAGTTAAGGTTATGTTTTTTAGCTATTTCATCTCTAAAAGAGATCATCTCCTTAAACTTCCATTTTGTGTCAACATGCAGAAGCGGAAAAGGAATGACACCAGGGGCAAAGGCTTTTCTTGCTAGGTGCAAAAGTACCGATGAGTCTTTGCCAACACTGTATAACATGACTGGATTGTCAAATTCAGCAGCAACTTCCCTAAAAATATGAATACTCTCGGCTTCAAGCTGTTTTAGATGAGTAATGGATGGAATTGAGGTCGTCATTTCAGTAATGGACTCCATGTTATAAGGTTAATATGCTATATGTTTATAAGCATAGAACTTTAGCATATTTAGGAAGAATTCCATTATGATAATTTGGTATGTATCATAGCCTTTTAATAACTAAAATACTTGAATTGTTGTAAATTTGTTATATGGGAGTGTTAAATGTAAAGAAGACTGGGTTGTAATAACGTCGGTGGACCCTAAATTAGACGCTTAGGGAAGTGTTTCCACCTTTTCTGCGGCCCAATCACTTGCGATTTCATATTCTTTTAGAATGTCAGTATAACGAATGTTTAGGTGGTTGCAGCTATCTTCCATTTCGTGCCAAATGCCTTTTTCGAAGTCTAAACATAGCGTAATACAACCTGCTAACCAGCCCTGCTTATGGGTGAGCGCAAGTTTGATCTCTTGGCTTAACGGCAAGTTACTTATAATAGAATTGAGGTCGGCGTCGAGCATGGCATCGACTAAGGACAACATGCCAGTTAAAAATGCGGATGAGCTGTTGTTGCTTTGTTTACAATGCGGGGCTAATAGTTCACAAAATTTAGCACGCTGCATCGATAAGCGAATAAGC
>JAWUVZ010000058.1:0-37065 GCA_034112105.1 Glaciecola sp.
GGTCCCACCTGATCCCATTTCGAACTCAGAAGTGAAACGTATTAGCGGCAATGGTAGTGTGGGGTTTCCCCATGTGAGAGTAGCACACCGTCAGGCTCCCATTTAAGAACCCGTCCTTGTGACGGGTTTTTTCTTTCTAGACACTTCTTCCTTAGTAAAGACACAACTAATCATTAACCAATCAAAAAAATGCATTCAAAAAACAAAGCAAATAACTAATCCAACAACCAACCAACAACCAACTAACCACGTAATACTCTTCGTAATATAAACGAACGCATAGCAGTGATAATGCAGTGGATGCGTTGGGTATATACGCTACAAAAGTCTTCAAGACCTTCGCGTGTCTATCGAGAGGTAATGATCGCATTAATGAGTTTATTAAGCTTTTTTCCAAGGTCGATATTCAAAGAGAGTTGCATTGTTATTTCGGCTCTACCGTCTCTTTCATCCCCAGACACTAATTCCAATTTAGCCAGATGAGTCTCTTCAATTAGGTTAATCTCAAAAAGCTCCACAGAAGGCTTTACCGGATCGTTAAATGTGAGTTGATAAGCCGCTATTACAATAATTGCTACCGTTAGTTTCTTAAGGAGGTTTCTGGTATTACCAGATCTGATCTGCTGATCATTCATCGCTATATCTCGGGTCAATGCTTTTTATGTAATAATTATGAACAATGATGGTCAAAAAACAAGCTGATATAGTTATGAAATGTGTCTAGAAGTGCTTTTGGCAATATATTGAAACATATTGATGTATTATTTTATCCACCTCTTTTACTTCCTAGTGTTAACTCTGCCGGGAGAGCTAAAAAAGCGTCAGTCGCAACTGCTGTTGCAACGATACCAGTATCAACAATGACACCCTCAAAAAATGGAAAAGAACCAGTTACTCCTGGAGCCCGCTTCATTAACCAGATTTGCCCTGCATATTCGAACCTAACATTATTAGCATTAGGAATACCATAGCTATTATATGCGGTTGTTAAGATTGTCTTTGAACTCGCACCTTAAAGCGGTAAGGGGATTAAAAATCCTAACAGTCGCCACCAAGCCTAGAGTTGCCCCTCAATAATTTTCACACAGTTTAGGCAGCAAGCTAGACGCCCGATAGAGTTAACGGAATGACGATTGGGAGCTAGGAAGTAGGGTTCAAATTGAGGGGGCAAGTGAAGTCCTTGCGCAATAATCTAATGAGTTAAAAATTTAACCGTTTTAATTAATTACTGTTTATAACGCTGAGCCGATAGTCGGCAATCAGCATAGCGCTATTTGTCACTGTGGATTACGACAACTTATGTTTGTGACACAAACTTTGTTTACAGATTTGAACCGACAATGGCACCTTTTGCCTAAATAGTCAGTCGCGCTGTATGGGTTTATCATTCCTTTACAATTAGTGTCCAAGATATCGGGGCAGTTTAGTAAATAAAGACAGTCACCGTTAAATTGAACCGTTATTTAGTAGCGAGCAGAGAGCTAATAACGGATGTTGAGCATTCAACCAGCCAATAAGAGAACAGCAATTGTTTTATTTCACATCATCGCTGTTTTTGTGTTGGTGGTTTGAGGTGAGTTTAATTTTAATGACATTTTGTTTTTAAAAACTATTCAATAAAACTGTGTTAACAGCAGCAAAAATGTAATAATCGTACGACGTAACAAAAGATTCATAAAAAGTTCATAAAACGTTCATAAAAAGTTCATAAAAAAGTCAATATGGGTGAAGTAATCAAATTACAATCGACTACAATTCTTAAAATTGGAAAATATGGTAATGCGTAATTTTTTTATGCTTTTTGCACTTCTCTTTTTACCTCACTTCCTGCTCGCGTGCGTCGTAACGACAGATGGAGATGACGTTGTCCTCAATATTAAAGAACCCATTGAAATTGAATCATCTGATGGTCATTATACAGCCAAACTGGGTGGCCGTATTCAGTGGGATTACAATCATGCTGAGGTAAATGGGGTTACCGATGAAGATAATTTTAGTATTCGTCGAGCTCGTTTGTATCTGTCTGGTAATTTGAATGATTGGTCCTATAAGGTGCAATTCAATGTAGGTAATGGCAATGGAGGAACTCATGAGGACTTGTATATAAGATACAACGGCTGGGGTAAACAAGCCGTTGTGACTATTGGTAATCAAAATGAACCCTTCGGTTTAGAACAGTTAGAGTCATCAAAAGATATTAGCTACCTTGAACGCTCAGCCGTTACTGAAGCTTATGCGCCCGGACGCCAAGAAGGCATACTTTTCAGTGGTCAGCGTGGTGACATCACTTACGCCCTTGGCATATTTGAAGACGACGGTGCAAACGATGGAACTGCTGTTACTGGCCGAGTGACTTTTGCTCCGATAAAGTATGCTGATGAAATTTTTCATATTGGGATTGCTCATAGCCACCGCGACGAAGATCTCGACATCACAGGTCTAGAAGTGGCCTATGCGAAAGGTCCTTATCATATTCAGTCCGAATTTATATCTTCTGAAGAAAATAACGTAAGTCGTGAAGGATTTTATATCCAAGCAGGTTGGATCATCACTGGTGAAAAAAGGCCGTATAAAAACGGGATTTTTAAGCGGGTTACGCCTGCTAATTCATCTGGTGCTTGGGAGTTAGTCCTTCGCTACGAAGATGGAGATGGTGCATATTCAGACGAGGAACTTGGTTCTACCGATGCAACCTCGTATGGTGTTGGAGTTAATTATTATATAAATAATTTCATTCGCATCGGGGCGACTTTTACTGACGCCAAAGATAATTTCAATGATGATAATGGCAGTGAATTTCGTGTTCGTTTGCAAATAGCTATTTAAACTATGTTTCACGTTAATGAACAATGGATGGAAATATCCCATCCCAGTGAATTCAGCATTTGATCCGGTAGTGTCAAGTTAAGGAGTTGGCATGGCGAAACGGTCATGTAGACTAATTGACATCTCTAAGTTATTAGTCTTTGAGGCTGTTACCAATTTTTAATATCATTATAAACCGATATTTCTTCATACAAAGCGGCGCTGTTTTAAACGCGTATGCAAAATATAGTCACTCAACCTCGATAATCTATACTTAGATTATGCGCTCTATGCATACGAATATTGAGCGACATACATTCGATAATTACCTCCCTTTCGCCTCCTTATTAGCAGATATCAAGTCATGGCCGAGCCCGCTGGTGACAGACACATCTGCCTATTTTATCTCCCTCTAGCCAAAGTAAGAAATGTAAGTTTTTTTTACACATACTAATGCTCTTTAAACCGTGAAATCGCACTGAGCCCAGTGTTTTCAGCTTGTATTATCCAAAGGTATATGTCCATTTATTTTACATATTTATATATAGGGCAAATGCAAAATTAGCTAACGCATTGCATTTAATCAAATATTTATTATTGGCACTGTGCGTGCAAAGTGATATTCAAATAACATTTATGATGACGTATCGTTTTAGCCATTACCTTCGAAAATGCTTGTGAAGGGATTAAAAGGAAAATCAAATGAAAAATATATTGTTAAAAACTTGCTTAACCGCTTTGGCAGTGTCTGTTGCTGGCTTAGCTTATGCCGATAATACACAATCAGAAGAAGTTGCAGAGGCACAGATTGATTTGTCCTCGTATTCTGTAATCTCGGGGGCGGCGCTAAATCTAGCCGCACATCCCAAAAATTCTGCCCCCGGCTCCCATGTTAACGGACATCTCGCTGCACAAGCGGCCGTTTCTATTGGTGCCTACACTACCGTAAATGATATCTATGCTGGCGCTGCTGTTACCATAGGTGTCGGGTCACAGGTTAAACAAATCTCCGCGGTCGCCGCTGTGGGAGTAGCTACTTATGCCACCGCTCAAGACATCAACGCAGGCGCTGCCGTGGTCCTCGGCGCTTACGGTGAGGCCGGCGCTATCTATGCTGGCGCAGCCATCACGCTAGAAGCCAATTCGAAGTATTATTCCGCAGACGCTAAAGGAGAGATCACTTACGGAGCGGGTGCCACGATCGCCGATCAGGGATACGCAAACTACGAAGCCGGATTTATCCAGAGTACCGATGAAATGACAGCTGCTATGACGGCTATAAAAAATACTATCGCAATGGGTCCACATGATAACCCTGATTTTATCTTGATACCTAATACGGACCTCTCTGCCGATAGCATCGGTGTTACAGATGAGCAAATGACATATCATGGCAGTGCGATAAACCTGCAATCGGATACCACGCTGACCATACACGGCGATGTGACGGTCATTACCAGCGAGGCCATGACCCTGGGCGCTGGGGCAAAAATTAAACTGATGGATGGTGCGACTGTAGAATGGAGATTGGGCGGCGCGCTCAATCTTGGCATCGGATCAGAATTTCATGGCGACGCTTATGTAAATGGCGCGGTAAATGGCGCTACCAGCGATGTGTGCGGGAATTTATATGCCATCGGCGCCGTGAGTGTCCAATCGATTAATAGTTCAGCTTGCACACCTTGTCCGTTATGGGATAGCGAGGAGAGTCGCGACGCGGTAAATTCACTGTTTACAAATAAACTTATTCGCCAGCAGAAAAGTTCGGGTAATTGGATATCCGACACGTATTATGACGGAGAGGTCCGGAGTGACTGGTATAATGGCAGCTATACCGATTATTTAGCAAGTCCTGACGATTCACATCGTAGTTTATATGCCCAATATGAGGTAAACGGTTATAGTGTAGCGAAGTTTATGTACCAAGTTAATGACGGTTCAATAATAGTAACAGACGTTAATAACGACTACGGTCCGCAGCATAGTTTAGATGCACCAGCACAGCGAGTATTGGATCCCGCCACGGGGTCTCAAGCCATTGCCGCATGCCGCGCGGACATGTTGAATTTCGCTCAGGATTAGGCAATAGATGAGGCCGTAGTAAAAGGTGTAACGTTCGGTGGGGTAAACTATGCTCTAATACCAGCCTTGCCCCAACGCTGCCAACGTTTACACACAAACCTAAGTCTAAGGCCATCTCATCTTCGGTGGCTTTTTTTTATGCTTAGTTGTTCATAAAGCCGCCTGTATATAATCATAAAATTTTGGTGTTGCATCCGACCCTACTATATATTTGACGACAAAAGATAGCAGCAACCTTTTCACCTTGTGACTAGTTTTCATGTGCTATATTTTACCCGCTACGATACACTATTGGTTAACGTAACGATTACAGCCTTTCAAACTAACCTGGGCATTATCTTAGGATATTTTTGTTTAGTTGTTTCAATATATTAAGTCCCGTTGTATAGCACTAATATGCAGAATGACCGATTCTCCTAGTCGCTCATATAGTTGGATGAGGTAGTAGGAAAATAATCGTTTGTCCAGCAAGTCTTACAGTGTAAATAGAGAGCATTAACATGATTCGAGTTGTACAAGTCGCCTTGCCCGCCTTGTTATTTAGCGTATCGGCTTTATCATCGGCATCAGATGAACCCGACAATAGTAATGAAGTAAAACACATTGAGAAAATTACCGTTGAGGGATCGGCAACTGCGAATAAAATACCGGTTGGAACCTTTGGTTCGCCAGTTTCAAACTTGGAATATGATCCACGCGTTGATCTGCAGTCGCGTAATATGGCGGAAGCTCAAGCCGATGTAACGATCCGTGGCGGTATTTTCGAAAATACGGGATTTAGAATAGGTAGCGCCACATTATTTGATCCGCAAACAGGGCACTATTTTGCGGAAATTCCTATCGCTCAAGAGATGTTAAGTGATGCGAGCGTACTGACCGGCGTCGACAATGCGCTTCTCGGTGTCAACAGCTCAGTAGGCACTGTTTCTCGTTACTGGACACGCATACAAACGTCAGGTAGCGTTTCTATTGGGGCAGGTAATAACAACTTAAATCTACAACGAATTCACAGTGGTGTGACTTTAGCACTGGATGACTTCAAAGATTGGACTATCGGTTTTGAAGGTGAGCTCTCTCGCTCTGAAAGTGACGGTACGATAGAAAATGGCGATCACCATTTTCAGCGCGCCTCTGGTCGTATTCAGTTAGTTGGACCAGTATCACAAACCGACCTATTTTTTGGTGTTCAAGAAAAATTCTTTGGTTGGCCAAATATGTACACGCCATTTAATGTCAACGAAACTGAAGACCTTAAAGCGAGACTGTTAATCTTTAATCATAAACAAAATTATGCACAAGACAGCACATTTGAGGTGTCAACTTACTACCGTCGACACAATGACCATTATGTTTTTTCGCGTGAAAATCCTGATATATTCGAAGCTTTTCACGAAACTGATGTTACATCCTTGGCGATTTCCGGTCGCCATGCACAAACAACATCCTTTGCACTCAATTATTCAGCACAATTTATAGCAGACGGTATTGAGTCAACCACGCTGGAAAATAACTTCACCTCTCGTCATTATTACAAGGTCAGTGTATTACCCGAATATCGAATTGACCTAAGAAGTGATCAACAGTTAACTTATCGCCTCGGCGCTACATTTGACGATACCAACCGAGATAGCTCCGCAACATCACTGATTGGTGATATAACGTTGAATACAATAAATGCTGATGATACCTCTCAAACGGTCTATTTTTCTTATGCCCAAGCGACTCAAGTGCCTGGTTATACGGCTATCGGCGGCAGTAACTCGGGTGGGCTATTCAGAAGTAATTATAATCTTGAGCGAGAAACGACTAAAAATATTGAATTAGGCTTGGCATTGGATAGAGACACGTGGCGTCTTGATTCTGCCATTTTTTATCGACAAGATGACGATTTAACCGACTGGACTTATAGTTTAAGTTCGACCTCTGCGCGTTCCGCGAACCCGGTTGACATAAAAACCTTAGGTTTAGAGTTGCTCGCCATAAAGCGTTTAGACAACGCCCAGATTATTACCAGCTATACTTTTCTTAAGAAATCTGAAGATTATGGCACTGCTGATATCGATGCTAGCTTTTATGCATTGAACTACCCGGATCATCGCGTAACATTAGGGGTTATTTGGCGCCCTGCAGACATGGTTGAAGTCCGCGTTGATAACGAGTGGCGTAAACAAGAAGAAAATACGCTACGAAACGGTGACGACGATGCTTTATTTACACACCTTACGTTAAAGATATCGCCTTCGCAGTTTAAAGGACTAGATATTATACTTGCAGCGGACAACCCTTGGAATGAATCTTTTGAAGAGATCCCGGGAACACCAGGCCGAGGCGAGCAATATACAATCAGTGCTACTTACCACTGGTAAAATTGTATACAGTCCTTCGTCGCCCCCCATCTTACTCGTTGGGGGTCGTAACACTCGCTTACTTTGCTTTAATGGATTCTTATAACTGCCTTTTGCCGACACTATGCAGTGAAAAATGCAGGCACAGTTTGTTACGCAAATTAATGAAAAATGCCTCCTTGATCTTCCTATGTTGTTATTTCATAACGACCAAAAATTATTATTTAGCTGCTTGTGCTGCTCGTGCTACTTTTGCTACTGAACTCGCGGTGGCCGTAAGTTGATTGTTTTCATCGTACACGCGGCCTTCCATAAACGCTATTTTGTAGCTTCGCTTGATTGCCCAGCCCTCAACACGAAGCTTACCGGCACGAGTTGGTGCGAGGTAGGACGTCTTTATTTCAAGCGATGAAATAGTTACAATGTCTTGGTCGAACATAAAAATAGCATGACTCATTGCTGCATCGAGCATAGCGGTAACAAAACCGCCTTGAACAATGTCTATTGAATGGCAAAATTCCTGACTAATATCGAATTTAAATGTGCACGCTATTTTGTCAACATCGAAATCTACTAACTGCCCACCAAGCATACTGATAAATTTGGGGCTACGGTCGTTTACTAATTTGATAGTCGTTTCTTTCTTATTCATATATACCTATATTTTTCTATTTTCCGCCAACTACAAAGATAAAAAGAATAAACGCTCAATCATAGCTATGCAATAGCATTATTTGAGTTTGCTCACAGAGGGAGTCATCGTTTGGCTCTATTGAATATTTAACCAAGTAAACACCATACATTTTATATTAGGGCAGTGTCCAATAGTCTCATCATATGGCGCGTCTTCTAGAGTCATACTAGCTATCTTAACGCTTCAATTAATTATAGTTACGCATGACTCTATATCAGCAGCGATTTGACTTTCGTTATGACGATTTTGTCGTGTTAATTAGCCGAAATCGATTTCTTATATATTAGTAAGGCTAGCTTTAAATTCGTTGAAACGTGATATCCTAAAATGTAGATGGCCTGCGGTATTACTTATTATTAAAACGCAGTTCGTTACTTTTTTCACGGCTAACATCACATTACTAATCCTAAATTCATGTGTATGGGTAGCGATTATTTATGTTTGCTTTGACTTTCTGTCTATAGGCTTCCCAGATTCGAATTGATTTTGGCCGCCATCGGAGTACAAATGTAATTTTCAATTCTAGATTTTAATTACTGAAACCTTGAATATCTGTATTTACGTATCTCAGGAAGCTGAGGTGTTAGAGTACATAAAAACCTTATAAAATTCTGATATTGCCCAATTTCGCGATACTACCAAGTAATGAATAACCTAAATGATCTGGGCAAAAATATCAATTTCATTGATCTGAAACTTATAATTTACTAAGCATAATTGCGCAAAGCCTATAGTTTGCGGATAGTCACATTGGTGATATAGTAAGCAGTGTAACAAATTAAAGATTACTATTCTTTTTCTATACCCTTTATTAAACGTGCTATTAACCGCAGTTCACAACAAGTCACATGGGAATTGCCGGGCAAGGTTCTTTACTGCAATACGTTGCTGAGAGCGAGATCGCTTTCGATCAATTTGTCATCCAAATACTATCATGCGTCATTCTCAAAGACGGATAGACGATTAAGCTATAGCTGCAAATTCTAACGTTACTATTGTTGCTAATTAAGCACAAAGATCACACTGTCAGTAGAGATAAAATCGTAGCACAAGTCTGGAGGGATAAAAAAGGCTAACGATGATGCTAGTCGAGCATTAGTTAAAAAGTTAAGAATTGGGCTAGGCGATTACGCAAGCGCTCCTAAGTTTCTTAAGGCGCTCCGCCGCAATGATAGTTGTTCTTAACGCCAGTTAAGATTGAATTTCATCAAGCCGACTGGTGGCTGTCGAAGCCGGCGCTTTATATTGTATCTGTAGTCGAGTTCATTTCAATTACGCTTTTCGTGCAATCGCAATTTAAGACATTTATAGTAATGAACGCAAGCCAACATCAGGAGTAATGATTTCTATCATTACGCAAATGGAATTACTGAAGTGAGTCTTAACTTACATAGTAATGAGCAGTTATTATCTACTCATAAGGTAATAAACGAGAAGCCCCCTCAATTGCAGGTAAAAGGGCGTAATTGGGTAATACTAAAGCGGGTAACTTGGGACTCGGCAGACTATGTCGACGACCTCTTTTTTTCTGATGCAAACCAAGCGATTGTTAAGCATCAATCGGGAAATCAAGAATCGCTTTTGATATTCAACTTTGACGTCGATTCTAACGTCTTGAGCCCGCAGCCGATCAATTTAGATTAAACATTACTATTGCCGAACAGCAGTGCTGTTTCGTATTCTCAAGATGATAATAATTCATATTAAAAGCGTGTTCAGAGTTTTATCATACTACGTGTTTTCTAAAGTAATGTTGGTTGTCTTAAAGATCAGATTAATGATAGTTACGCATAATTTAATAAAAACAGTAATCTCATTCGTTTATAGCTATTTTGTAGAGTTGATTAGTCGAAATCGGTTTCTTATGTGCAAGTAAGGTGAGTTTTAAATTCCCCGAACGTGATATATAAATGTGTCAGTTTTTGACGATATTACTCATTATTAAGAAGTCAGCTTTTAACTCTTTCCCATCTAAAATCACATGACTAATCATAAAATCATTTATGTGGAATTTGTCTTTCTGTCTGCAGACTTCCGTATATTCGAACTCGTTACGGCAGCTATCTCGGTTCAAATATGACTTTTGATTCATATATTTGAATCCCTCGAAGGTTGAATCTTTCTATTTTTCGACCCAAGTTAGCTGAGGTAAGAGGATAAATAGAAAATCTTATAGAATCCGAATATTGTTCAATTTAGGGGTACTACCAAGCAATGAGTAACGTTAGATATCTAGGCTGCAATATCAATCTAGTCAGTTTGACAGTTATAATTTACTAAGCTTAATTGCGTAACTTCTTTAGTTTTCTGATAGTCACATAGGTGATATAGTAAGCACGGTTAAAAACAAAAGGTTACTATTGTTTTTCTATATCCCATATTAAATAAGCTATTAAAGGCTGTTCACAAAAAGTCATATAGGAATTAAAGTGCAAGATTCTTTACTGCAATACTTCGCGGAGAGCGAGGTCGCTTTCGACCATTTTGTCATCCAAATGCCATCAGGCGTCATTCTTCAAGACGGGCAGCCGATTAAGCTAGAGCCGCAAATTCTAACATTCCTGTTGTTGCTAATTAAGCACAGAGATCACATTGTTAGTAGAGATAAAATAGTGGCACAAGTTTGGGGGGATAAAAAGGCTAGCGATGATGCTATTCGAGCATTAGTTAAAAAGTTAAGAATTGCGCTGGGCGATAACGCAAGAGCGCCTAAGTTTCTTAAGACCATTCCCCTGCAAGGGTATTTGTTCATAATGCCAGTTAAGATTGAATTTCATCAGGCCGACTGGTGGCGGTCCAAGCGGGTGATTTATAGTATATCGGCAGTTGCGATAATTTTGATTACACTTTTCGTGCAAGCGCAATTTGAGACATTTACGAGTAATGAACGAAAACCAGAACGAGAAGTGATTATTTCTACCATTACGCAAATGAAAGGGTCTGAAGTGAGTCCTTACTTATCTACTAACGATCGGCTGTTATTTTCTCATCGGGGAATAAATGATAAGTCCCTACAATTATATGTAAAAGAGCTTAATTGGGCAGTGTCAAAGCGGGTAACTTGGGACTCGGCAGACTATGTCGACGGCATATTTTCTTCTGACGCAAGCCAAGCGATTGTTAAGCGCAAATCGGGAAACCAAGAATCGCTTTGGATATTCAATTTTGACGTCGATTTTAACGTGTTGAGTGCGCAGCCGATTACGTTAGATGAAGCAGTACTATTGCAAAGCATCAGTGCCATTTCGTATTCTCAAGATGATACTAACTTGTATTTGTTTGGTGAAGCGAAAACTAACAGTGAGTCAATAACTGCGGTAGAGGGTCAATTGTCGCGACAAGTACAAGCGGCTAACTTTGGGTTAATTCGTTACAACATAGAGTCCGAGCAGCTAGTTGTTTTGGCCTTACCTGTGCCCATAGGCTCTCAAGTTATGGATGCTAAAGAATCGGTGGACGGCGAATTTCTCGCTGTATTAATTCGCGGTGAGAAGCATGCTGATATATACGTTCAAGAACTAAGCTCTAAAGAAACGAAATTAGTAAAACGCGTTCCCTTGCTTTCCACTAGCCTAGTATGGGCCGCGGATGGCGGTTCCATCACATTTTCAACTGAGGCTGGTGAGTTATTAAATCTTAATATCAGTAAGCGGCGTTTATATCGATGGAGCAACCTACCGGTCAAAGCGACTGAAGTGGTGAGTCAATGCGGTGAATATTGTTTTGTGATAAAAGAGCGAGAAGCGGATTTAATCAATATTGTTGAACGTCCGTTTGTCTTTAACAAGCAAAGTTATATTGGCGCAACTCAATTTCCCGCAACTTCTAATGATCGTTTCCCAACGTATTTTAATGACGGTAAAGGAATTTACTTCTTATCCCTTTCAAGCGATGCATTGTCGATTAAGCGTTACATCGATGGTAAAGGAGTGGAAGTTATTTATACGCTACCTAAAACTAGCAACATTAATTCATTTGTATTAAGTCCAGATGAAAACTACTTCGCAGGTGAGCTCGATGGCAGGATATTCTTGTATAGCTTGAACATGGGCACACTTTCATTTCTAACATCGGGGAAACTGACTACCAGTAATCCCGTTTGGATAAGTGACGATGTATTATTTTATCAACAGAACGAAAACAACAGGTCAGTGATATACGCTCATGATATTGTGTCTAACAAAGTGGAGGTGAAAGCCAAAGGATTTCAGTTTATTAAACCGCTAAATAACAAACAGTGGCTATTAGTGGATGAAAAATCACAAGC
The DNA here is from genome assembly GCA_034112105.1 of Glaciecola sp. GTDB lineage: Bacteria > Pseudomonadota > Gammaproteobacteria > Enterobacterales > Alteromonadaceae > Glaciecola. Next base: position 12,194 of record JAWUVZ010000058.1, read on the forward strand.
GTATTTGTACCCGAAACGCCCACTCGAGTCAGGTGAATACGTATTTGAAGTACCTGTTTTTTCAGTGGACATGCTGAATGAAAGTACTAAATTTGCTGACTTAGAGTCGTTAAATAACAGTGGTTTTCAGGTTGTAGATAATGCATTATTTTTTATCAGCGTGAAGAATGGGCTTTATATTTTGAACAAAATGGCGCTCGCAACTGGTGAGATTGAGAGTCTTGATCTAGGTTTGCAATCAGTCCTACGCCAATTTGATATTCATCCAGACATGCAAAAAATGTTGTTGGTTGAGTCGTCATTAGCGCAAAATAACTTGCTTAGGGTAAATGGACTCACTCTTGCAACCCGACAATTTAAACAAGTGGTTACCGAAACTCCCTAGTTTTAGTGTCTAACTGCATTAGCAGGTGAGTTTGGTCAATAAGCCTGCCTGCAATAATATGGATAACATCACCGTCGCCCCTTTCCAATATGCCCTTTATTTGCAGTATTTTAGCATTCATATATGCCTTTTTTTGTTCTCTCGCAGAGGACTGCCATACCACAACATTAATATTCCCAGTGTGATCCTCTAAAGTGATAAATGTGACTCCTGCAGCAGTTCCGGGACTCTGTTTGCCAGTTACAACACCAACCACACTCACTAAAGTTTGATGCGGTACATTGACTAAGGAGTTCGCTAGATAAAACTTGGGTAGCAGCTTTGCCTGACTAAGCAACGCAATAGGATGTAAGTCGATGGAGAGGCCGGTACTAGCATAATCTTCAATCAAATTGTCAAACAACGAAGGCTGCTTGGCGTAGCTGTCATTAGCTGACGTATGTTGTGCGAATAATGGTAATTCCATGACAGAATCCATTAATTCCCAGCGCGCTTGATAACGGTTATTGGCTATACTTGAAAATGCATCTGCACTGGCTAGAGCCTGTAAACAGGAAGATGGCAATCCTAACTGGCGTATTTGGTCAATGCTTTGATAACCACCAACCGGCCGGTATTTAACAACTGTCTTTATCGAGTCCGCTTTGAGTCCTTTAATTAAGCGTAGCCCGATGCGAATAGACAAGTCAGTGCTCTGCCCGCCAAGTTCCCCTGGGTTATCAGAGGTTGAGCGTTGTAAGCTGTGGTCATAACTTGATTTATTAACACAACAACCAAGTACTTTTACGTGATGTTGCTTTGCATCTTGAATAAGTTGCGAAGCCGAATAAAACCCCATGGGTAAACTGTTCAGTAAGCCAACATAAAAGGCTTCCGGGTAATAATGCTTTAACCAGGCTGACACATAAGCAAGTACAGCAAATGATGCGGAGTGTGATTCCGGAAAGCCATATTCACCGAAGCCACAAATCTGCTCAAAAAGGCGCATGGCATATTCATGACTGTAACCTCTTTGTGTCATACCGTCGGTAAGCTTCTGCTTGAATTTATAGAGGTCACCATTTTTCTTCCAACTGGCCATTGCTCGCCTTAACCCATCCGCTTCACCACCTGTAAAGCCTGCGGCAACCATTGCTAATTGAATAACTTGCTCTTGAAAAATAGGAACCCCCATCGTGCGCTCAAGTACTCTTTGAACCTCTGGCGAAGGGTATTCCACTTGTTCTTTTCCATCCCGACGCAGCAAATACGGATGCACCATGTCGCCTTGAATGGGACCTGGCCTAACAATCGCTATTTGTACCACTAAATCATAATATTTTTTTGGTTTTAAGCGCGGTAACATACTCATTTGGGCGCGTGATTCAATTTGAAAAACACCAACGGTATCAGCCTTCTGAATTTGTTTAAATACTTGGGGGTCGTCGGGTAAGGCGGTAATAAAGGGAATATTGTAATCATGCTGATAATACTGCTTTATTAAGTTAAAACTTTTACGAATAGCAGTCAGCATGCCTAAGGCTAATACATCTACTTTTAGCAGTTTCAGCGTTTCCAAATCGTCTTTGTCCCATTGAATAACAGTACGATCTTGCATTGATGCATTTTCAATAGGGACCATTTCATAAAGCGGCCCAGCTGAAATAACAAATCCACCTACATGCTGCGACAAATGCCTTGGAAAGCCGATGAGCTGTTCAACTAAGTGAATAAAATGTTTACCATTTTGAGAGTCAGGATCGATACCCAATTCACTCAGTTGTGATTGCCAGCTTAGGTCACGATCACGACGATTCACATTTTTAATGAAATAATCTAAGTCGGTGGTATTAACGCCAATGACTTTACCCACTTCTCGTAATGCACTCTTAAAGCGATAACATACGACCGTAGCTGCAATTGCGGTGCGCTCGCGACCATACTTTGTATAAATGTATTGAATAACCTCTTCGCGACGTTCGTGTTCAAAGTCGACATCTATATCAGGAGGCTCATTACGTTCTTTGGAAATAAATCGCTCAAATAACACACTAATTTGACGCGGGTCTACGGCGGTAATTTCTAAGCAGTAACATACAATTGAGTTAGCCGCTGAACCTCGCCCTTGATAAAGAATATGTTTCGCTTTAGCAAATTGCACAACATCATAAATGGTCAGGAAAAAATACTCATAAGCTTGCTCGTGAATGAGTTTTAGTTCTTTTTCAATAATCGCTCGAATGCGTTGACTCGCACCGTCGGGAAAGCGTTTTTGAATACCTTGCTCAACTAATATACGTAAATATTCTGATGGCGTATATTTAGCTGGTAGTATTTCTGCTGGGTATTGGTAAGCCAATTCAGATAAATCAAAAGTGCACAGCTTGGCCACTAATACCGAATTATCTAGCCATTCTTTAGGGTATAAATTAGCGAGTTTATTTAAAGGCCGCAAACAGGCTTCCTGATTAGATAGGGCTTCACGGCCCAATTCCTTAATTAATTTCCCCTCACGAATGGCATGCTGGCAGTGTTGTAAAGCTTGTCGATTAGGGTCATGCATAAGCGCACAGGATGTCGCGACTATCTCCAAATGGAAGGACTCTGCGAGTGTTTCGCAATGGCTAATATAGCCGTATTCATTGGCGGTTAACCAACGTTTAATACCTAACCAAACACGTTCAGAGTAATGCTTGATTAGCCAGCGGCCCCAATCATGATCTTTACTTTCATCCCCACTGGGAAGCCAAATACATAAGCAGTGTTTAATTGATTTTAAATCCCACTCGCTGAGTTCGTATTCCCCCTTGTTGGCTCGTCGACGTGCATTGGTGATAATTCGGCAGCACTCACTATATGCCGATTTATTTGGGCATAGGAGCACAATAGTATTACCGTTAAATACAAACTTACTCCCGACAATCATCTTAATCGGTAAGTGATTTTGGGATATTTCGGCATAGGCGCGCACAATCCCGGCCATTGAACATTCATCGGTTATTGCAATCGCTTTGTATTGCAAAAAATAAGCCTGGCGCACCATTTCTTGTGGATGCGATGCCCCATGTAAAAATGAAAAATTAGTTTGGCAGACCAATTCTGCAAAGCCAATGTGCCGGTCAGGTTTATATAAAGTAGCCATGCACAAACCAGTTATCGTCGACGGTTCTAAATACCCACATTTGCTGGCCTTGGTGACTTTCTGCTAAGAAGTAGTCACGTTGAACTTCATTATTGTCCCACCAACCTGAAGCGATACGTTCGGGGCCATCAATAATACTTACTTTTGTATTCAGCGGAATGGGCGCTTGGAGTAAAAAACCCGGACGATCCAGAAAATGATGCTTGCTGGTGTTATTTTTTTTCTCATTTTTATTGATGGCTTTAGCTGATAACCGGGTGCAACACTCAGGACGGTAATCATCGTGATATTGCATTAGCCTCACTTGCTGCTCACCTAATTTGGCTTTTAATCGAGATAACAAGGTCATAGCGGCAACATGTGTCGATTTTTCACTAAAAAAATCACTTTCAACATTATCGGCCTGCTCTATTTTTTCGCATTGAATTGTAATGCCATAAACACCTGAGCTTAGAGCGATGTGTTCAAAACGCAGCGCGATAATGTCTAGCCAATGTATACTTTTATATATAGGGAGTGCGCTATTAATCACTTGAGTTATAGGCTCGTGTTCACGTTGAAATAACGTGATATGAATACTTAGGGCCAATCCATTTCGCACTAATAAATAGGCCTCTAATGCATCGAGGCATTTTTGAATAATGGGAAGTAATCTAGCAGTGAGTTCAACGTCATATAGTAATTCAATATAATGTTCATATTGTTGTGGTGGCTGATAAAACCGCAACTTTGCAGCCGATTCACCGCGCAGTTCTGACATAATTTGCAGGCTAAATTTAGAGACTCTACTGGCGAAGGCCGATAAGGGTTGCTCAAACAAATCGGCAATGCTTTTAATGCCGATACGCTGTAGCTTTTCAATATCCTTTTTATCAATATCGGTAAGTAACAAAGAGCATTGCTGTAACTTTTTCTGGATTTGCTTTTTGTCGTCAATAACAAAGTGTTGTTTGTGCCTAGCAATCAACTTGGCCACATTCACGGAATAAGCGCTTGCATAATAAACGTCGTAACTTTGCTTTGTGATGACCTCCAGAATGACCTGCCAGTATTGCGCTAAACTTCCATATAGGCGCAACATATTTTGCGCTCGCAAAAACAAACCTGAAGGCTCATCAATAACGATGTCTGAGGTGACCAAGTAAAGTTGATTTGCAAGCTCTTGTAGTGCTTGTATGGCGATAGATTCTTTGTACTCACTGACAATTAAGCGCCCACATATAATGCTGGCACTAGCGAGGCCCATCCCTTTTTTAATTCCCAGTTTTTGAGCTTGCGCATTTAATTGTAATACTTGGTTTAATTTTGGATGATAGACAATTTGGGCTGGTGGCTCTTTAGTTTCAGGCTGCTTATCGGCAGCACTTGTCTGTTCGGCATGTGTTTGCTGAATGTTGAGCTGCAAATTCGGTAGATATAAATATATCCATAATGAAGAAGTATCAAACTGCATCGTTGGTCTTTTACTTAGCTCTTGGCGTTAAACGCAATGACATTGTGCGTGTGTTTAGGTTTTGAGCGATAACGCATGGGCGAGCCCAGCTTCGCTTTAAATGGCACTTTGACGCTGAAAGTCGGTATTGGCCAACCCACTTTTTGTTTATTTACACAAATTTCTACGTGGCTGTTTTTACGTTGGATCGACAATGACAAACTGACCGGTAAATTATCTGCTTGCTGCTTTGTATCAGCGAAGAAAAAGCTTAAGCAGTTCCCTTTTAATGCTGCCAGTTCTAGTTTTTTAGCGTGTATTTGTTGAAGTTTCGCCTGCCAAATAAAAACAGCACTACATGCGCCACTTTTTGCACATTGTTCTGCGCTCCAAAGTGCTTTTTCTTGTGTGTCAGCTTGAATAAATAAGACCTGTTCAAGTTCGATACCTTGAGCCATTAAAAACTCGGCATTAAGTAAATGTGGTGGTGCAATAAAAGCATATAAGCGATTATCTTTTTGCCTGCTGACAATAGCTGGAATAACTAAACGCAATTCGCCGCACCCTATTACTGATGTGATATGAATAAGACCAGACTGCGGAAAGCCACCATTTAGCGCTTCATCAAGTTGTTTGTAACCTGTAGCAACACGTTCTTTATGTTGGTCGAGATTCGCGGCAGTCCACACGAGTTGTTTTTTTTGTAAATCATGCAGAAGAGATTTCATTGTTAACCTAATCATAATTAGTTTATCTGTATGTATATACAGTATAAATATTTGTGTTTGATGATCAACAAAATGTTTTACTAAACACACGTAAACCCTATCTAAAAAAATTAACAACATGATTTATTTAACTATTTAGATCCCTCGAATTAAAATCTAAAATAAGTTCAAAGGTACTTTATTCCTATTTAAGGTCTGGTGATTTTCATTACAATTTGGCGATAAACCGCATTAATTCGTAATTTGTATATCTCCCAGACTACGCTCTATTTTAACTGTTTGATTTTGTTATAAATATTGTTGGCTTCATACTTGCTTTACTCCAAGTAGATCGCACAACTTATAATAATATCTTCAGGAGAATCAAATGGACGAAAAAATGAAAGCAACATTAACTAATCTGGATACATGGAAGCGCGGTTTATTTATGCTTGTTTTTGCAATAATTTCGGGAGTCGCAAAATTGATCGTAACTTTGGTAGCCGTGTTCCAATTTATCACTCTTCTGTTTAAGGGGCAGACAAATGAAGCTGTGATACCTTTTGGTCAAAATTTGAGTACCTATCTGTATCAAATTACCCTGTTTTTAACTTTCAAAACCGATGAAATGCCATTTCCTTTTCTCGTTTTTCCAGATGGAGCACCAGAATCAAAGTTAAGTGAGGGCAAAAAAGAGGGTATAGTGACGACTGATTCCACGACAAAAAATGATGAAGAAATTGTTGATGCACCAGATGAGGATATCAAGGATGATTCCGTTAAAGGGTAAAGACCAATCGGATCAGGTTAAATTGCACTTGCAAATTATTGTTAATTTTAAGGAATAAAAAATGTTTGATCTATTATTAGTTATTTTAACGTTTAGTTCGCCAATTTTGATTGGTATATTTATCTCTAAATACTTTAGGTATAAGTCAGAACTAAACAACCAGCTTCAGCAACTTCGTAAAGAAATTGACGGTAAAAATATCGATGAATTACAGAAAGAAGTAGGGTTATTAAAAGAAAGAACAGAAGTATTAGAACGTATTGTGACGGATTCAAAATTCGATTTAGATCAAAAAATATCTAAAATCGCGTAAGGATGGACACAAAAAAGTCAGAGTTATAATCAACTCTGACTTTTTTTAAAGATTGCTTACAAAAATAACTTTCCCCTACTTACATGAATTAGAAAGGGAGTGGCATTGGGTTACCATTTAGCATGGCTTGACCGTCTTGCATGCTGAAGGTCATTTCATATTCGTCATCAGCATTAACGGTAATCATACCTTGCTGAGTAAACATACCGATCATGCCTTCGACTTGCTCGACAGCAATGGCACTAATTTCTTCATCAGTCATACCTGCAGCATTAGGGTCAGCTTGAATTTGGCTAGCAATAACTTGTTCACCGATCCACAGTGCCATTGCCTTATTCAGTTTTAGGTTTGAATCCACAACCGCTTTTGATATCCAAAATGCCGGATCCTCGAGTGACTCGGGCAAGCTATCAATACCGGCTACTTTTGCCATCACTTTACCTGAGAAATTACCATCAGCAACATTACCTGACATTTCGGTAATGTTGAATTCAGGTGCGGCTTGTAATTGAGGTAGTAAATTATTCTCAATCATGTCTACCATTGCTTGTTCCATCTGAGCAGGCTTAGTTGACGCTTCCTGATATGCTTTAAAGAAAGCTTTTTCCAAATTATTTATTTCAGTTTTAACAACTAAATTACGCCCCGAAAATTCAGGGGCTTCGATAGATTCAATAGCATAGTCGACACCTATATCCATCAAATTACCGTCTTCACTTTTCTCTGTTTTTACATCAATAATCAGTTTTTCAAGTTTGGCATTTGTATCCAGCATTGGCATATCAAAATTAATTGAAGCAATCGTGAATTGACTAACTGAATTGTAGAAACCACCCTGCATTGCTGCAGTCCAATCACCGTCAGATGAGGCTGCTAGAGTCATTGATTTCATTTCAAAAGTGACGCCCTCAGCGCTTACGCTAACTAAATCGGTAACACCAGAATAAGCGGTATTGCCAGAAGATGTGGCGCCTTTGCCATTCCAGCCACTGAAAGCAATTACTTCGTCGCCGCCATCTTGAGGGATGACAGTGAATTTAGGCATTATATCTTCAAAGCTAAGGCCACCAAATAAACCAACGTTACCAGTTACGCTATAAAATTTTTCATCTTCAGCATAAGCTAGGAATTCGCGAAATACAGAGTCATTAACTTCAGCTTTCCATGCAGACAAACCTAAGCTTAAACCGTTAAGTGTTAGAAAGGGACCATGTTGCGCAGAAACATTAATAGTTGCTGACAAGTCTTCAAAACCTCCCAATTCTGCAGAGTCTAATCCTAGGTCAGCAAACATAATCGGATCAATACCGACACTGACAACGGCAGAACTAGAGAACCAGCTTGTTTCGCGACTATCGATTGTGGCTATATAGCCAGGTGCTGTATTTAAACTAGCAACGAAGTTGTCTAGCCCTTCATTAATAGCGTTACCAGTGAACTTTGGGCTAACGAGGCCAACTAGGACAATAGCAGCGACTGGAATGATGATTTTTTTCATATTACATCCTTTTTAGGAGTGCTGAATAAGACATAAAGCGATAAGCGTGGTTGAATAAAATTCAACCTAACATCGTTGGACACGTTAAATACCGTTTATCGTCTTGATTAGGTTTGTGCATAGTCTACCTGACAAAAAAACGCTTTACGACTATATATCATTTGCTCAAGACTCCCTATTATCAACGTAGGTATCATTTTAGTTAACTTTTGTCACTGCGCTTTTTTGTTCAATAAAACGCTTAATATTCTTTTCAAGTACAAACAAAGGAACTGAGCCATGCGCTAACACGGCATCGTGAAAATCGCGAATATCAAACTTATCACCTAACTTTTCTTCTGCCTCTGCGCGCAGCTGTTTAATTTTGATTTCGCCAATTTTGTATGACAATGCTTGTGCAGGCCAAGAAATGTATCGGTCAATTTCAGTACGCACGTTATGCTCAGATAATGCGGTATTTTCTAACATATAGTTCAGGGCTTTATCGCGACTCCAGCCAAACATATGCATGCCTGTGTCGACCACTAAGCGGCAAGCGCGCCACATTTCATAGCTTAAACGACCAAAATTGTCATATGGGTCGTCATACATACCCACCTCTAACCCAAGGTACTCTGAGTACAAACCCCAGCCTTCGCCGAACGCCGAAATATAGGTTGAACGCCTAACTTCGGGCAATTCAGTCATTTCTGCAGCCAGTGATATTTGCAGGTGATGGCCAGGAACCGCCTCATGCAAGGTCAATGCAGGCAACGCATATAGTGGACGTTTATCGAGGGCATAGGTGTTTACCCAATAATAGCCTGGCTGGTCGTCACTGCTCGGTGATACATACCTTCCGGTGGTATATTTAGGCGCTATGCTTTCTGGCACAGGTGCAACTCCATAGGGTGTCCGTGGTAATTTTTTGAATAATTTAGGTAGCTGAGCATCCATTTTTTTAGCAATGTATGACGCCGTAATGATCAAATCCTCTGGGGTTTGTGCATAAAAACGTGGGTCGGTGCGCAAAAAATCGATGAATTGATTAATATTACCGTCAAACTCTAATTCATTAACAATGATCTGCATTTCTGCCCGAATACGCGCCACCTCCGACAAGCCGAGCTTGTGGATTTCCTGGGCAGTCATATCTGTGGTGGTGTAATACTTAATACGGTTTTGATAGAAAGCCTCACCGTCAGGCCAGGTTTTCACCGAAATATCGCGCTTCGCCATTGGAATATAATCGTTAGTTAAAAAATCATAAAATTGCTGATAACTCTCAGTGACCTTCGCAATTGTGGTTTCGGCTGCGAGTAAGGTTTCCTCCGTTTTGAGCTCGTCAGGCATGCCTGCAAAGGCGTCATAAAAAGGACTTTCGTCAGGGGTTTCGGCAATGAAAGCGAGTACCGATTCTTCATAACCTTGCAACACGGCTTTAGGCTGAACTTGACCCACTTGCATACCTTCTTGCATATAAGCAATTTGCTGCGAAAAGTGTCTCGGCATTTCGCTCAATAACATCATATAACCAGCAAGTTCCTCTGCATTTTTAATGCGAGTATTGCTAGCTTGACGACCTAATCCACTATGAAAACCATATTCAGATGTAATAGGCACCCGATATTCTTTAAATTTATGCATATCGACATAGTTTTGAATACGGTATTTTTGCATCAGCAATGTGATGTTTTCAGAGTCAGATAAGTGCGTTGAATCGACTTTTTCTAGAGCGGTTAAAAAGCGTTGGAACTTCATTGCTTCAGCGTCCAGAGCCGCTAAGCTAATATCACCTAATGCACGCTTTGGTTTCTGTCCTCTGGACTTAGCCATACCAGGCGAAATTGACAATTCATATTGCCAAATTTCATCGAGTAGTGGTTGTAGTTGAGTCGAAGCTTGCTTTTGCAAAATCTCAGCCGCTGTCAATACTTGCTCCGGTGCCTGTTGTGTTGTTGAGCTACAAGATCCTACAGACAGCGCCACGGAAACGGTCATTACAATTGAATAAACTAGCTTTTTCATAGAACGCTCTTATTTTATTAGTTATTTTTGAAGCGCAAAACGCTTCCTTGAATTTCGTTATTAACAGTAGCTCACATGCGTAAAACATGCTACCTAACATCAGATTTTGAATAGTCGTTAAGGCTGCGTCGCTTTTACGCTATCCAACTCAATGACAATGCTTTCGCCGATAGATAAGGTAATGAAACTGTCATCCTTCATTTCTTTCGCCTGCTTTTCTTGTGCTAATGCTTTGACTGGTTCGCCGGGTTCTTCGGCCGTCATAGGAAAGGTTCCCCAGTGCATGCCAATCGATTTCGTCGCATTAACTTCTGTATGAATTTTCACTGCTTCACTAGGATTTATATGGTATTTCTGCATAAACCACCTTGGTGCGTAACTTCCAATAGGAATAAGGGCCAAGTCAACTTTACCCAATGCGTTACCAATTTGTTTAAATTGAATGTCGTTGTAGCCAGTGTCCCCTGAAAACCAAACCGTAAAGTTACCAAAGTTAATTGACCAACTCGCCCATAAGGTTTGTAGTCGATCGGATAGCCCGCGCGCTGACCAATGCTGGCTCGGAAGCGCTTGAATTTCAGCAGATGAAAATGAATTTTTGGCCGTCGCTTTGTTCCACCAATCCATTTCTGTCACGTTGTCAGGATTAACGCCTTCATTGATTAAATGGGTTTTTAAGCCTAAAGGAACATAAAATTGAATGGGTGATAGTTGTAATACGGAACGTGCAGCGAGTTGCTCAATAGTGTCATTATCGAGGTGATCATAATGATTGTGACTAATCACTACAATATCGATGTTTGGAAGGTCCGCATAATTCATCGCATGTTCTACGTATCGTTTAGGCCCTGCAAATGATAAGGGGGAAGCGCGATTACTGAATATAGGATCGGTCAACAAGGTGAGGCGATTATGTTGTACCAAAAACATAGAATGACCCAACCAGGTAACCAAAGGCAAATTAGCTTCAGAGGGAGTGCTATTTTTTACTTTTAGCCTTTCTATATCTACTGCTTGAATAGGAACTTGATTGGCTAAAGACGCATGGTCAGCCCATTCTTCATCTCCTAAGAGTCGCATTTCCAAGAAGTCGAAAATATTTTTGTCATTGTCTTCAACGTATAAATTTTTAAAGCCGTCTTTCGTGTGATGTGCTTTTTTGGATATGTTTTTGCCCTCAGCTCCATTTTTTATAAGTCCCTTATTTTTACCCGTATTATGTGTACTAGCATTCTGGCAACCTGATAGCACAAGCAGAATAATCAATAATGTTGAGTAAGTAATGGCACGAAGTGCGGCTTGTTTCATATTTCTATACTCGACATAAGTTCACGCATGGCAATAATGACGTCGTCTTCGCCGCCTTGAAGGATGCTCGAAATAGCAAAACCTTGAGTAAAGCAGGTAAGCTGCAACGCAACTGATTCTATATTGATTGTCGACTGAATTTGTTGATGTTTTTGTGCTCTCTCCAAGCAAGCTATAAAGCACAACTGCAATGCATCATAATAATGTCGAGCAATAGATTGCACTGTTTCATCATTCCTACCAAGCTCACTAATGCAATTCACTAACAAACAACCTTGCTTCGATATTAGCCGATGATAGGCACTGAAATAATCGTAAATAGCCTTTGTTCCAGAGTCTGCGCGAGCAATCAAGCTTGCCTGACACGCCGATAACTGATGCGCAATGTAATGCTGCAGTACGGCATGTAAAAAGCCCTGTTTGCTTTTGAATTCGATATAAAAGGCCCGCCGATTAAATTGTGTTCGCGCAATAATTTCTTCCATTGAGGCTTTCGCATATCCTTGCTGTGTAAAGATATCAGCAGCATAGGTCAGAATTTCGGGCAAATCATATTGAGCCTGTTTCGGCATGTTGGGCCTCTTTTCCGCACATTAAATGTTGTTTCATTTGGGGTTAAGCTACTTTACATCCGTAAATAGGTAACCTAACAAAAGAAGAATAAACATTCTTTAATTTTACTATAGCGATATATAGCAGTTTTTTTGATAAAAACCAAATTTGGACGATATTTTCCCCCAAGTATTCTTCCTATGGCCCAGACATCAATAAGTCTCTAAAAGCTAATATTAATTTAAGTGATGCAAAAATACTTGGTAAAATAGATGCAAAAAAGGGGGGAGAGTTTTATATAGCAGGTTGTTAAAACTTTTTATGATGGATTTTAATGATTATATTTAGATAACCTTATGTCGCATATTATGAGCCATTAATACATGCTAACCTTAATTTTAAACAGACTATCAACAGCTTAAATATGCAAACCGTTTACTTCGACCTCCTTCATTTATATTATTTGCCGCAGTTTCTGCCGGTAGCTCAGATCCTTTTGGATAAAGGCGCGAAGGTGTTGTTTGTTGTCTATGCTAAAAGTGATGTAGTTGATGTAACTAAAAAAGCGCTTAACGACGAAAATTTTGACTATGTTATGGTAGGTGGTGAAAAAAGTGCAATCGAGCATTATTTAAGCAAGAAGCCAGACTGGGTTATTTTTGGTAATGCTCCCTCCAGTAATTACATAGCCCTAAAAGGACTGTTCATCAAAATGGCATTTATGCAACACGGGATAGGGCCTAAAGCTTGCTATTATTCTTCAAGTGAATTTCCGTTTGATGCGAGATTTGTTGAGGGAGATACACGTAAACAACGTTTGCAAGAAATGTTTCCTAAAGGAACTTTCGTTGATGTTGGTTATGCTAAGTTAGACTCATTGTTTAATGGTAAAGACGAACCGATATCTTTGAGAGCTTTAGGGCTAAATCCGAACAAAAAGACATTACTCTATGCCCCTACCTTTTATCCTTCCAGTATTGAATGCTTTGGTGGAGATTGGCCCCAATCATTGGCTAATTATAATCTAATAATAAAACCTCATTTTTTTAGCTTAACTAAATCTAAATATTCGAAACAAAGGGCTTTATTAGACGAATGGTCAAAATATGATAACGTTTATCTTAGCCCAGTAAACTGTTATTCATTGTTACCTTTTATGCAAGTTTCTGATGTCCTTTTATCTGAGGCATCATCAACTATATTTGAATTTTCTGCATTAGATAAACCTACAGTTTGGTGCGATTTTTACCACGTTAGATGGAGCTACAAAGGGCTGTTTAAATTCAGGTTCGCACAACGTATGGACAAAGATCTTAGTTTATTTGAGGGGCTATGCGAGCGAGCAAAAAGACCAAATGAGGTGTTATCAAAAATTCAGTATTGTTTGACGAATAAAGAAGAGAAATCGGCATTGAGAAAAGAAATTACATTCTCAATGACGGGTAAAACAGATGGAAAATGCAGTGAGCGTGTTGTTCAATTTTTGCTGGCAAATTAAACTCAAGAGCAGTCAATTCAACCCATTTTTGCACAAGCTAATTTATTCGTATAAATAGCCATCAATTTATCGACGTTATCAAATATCCTTAATAACTTCGATAATTTCAGTAGTTGAAATAGAAGGTGTTCTAGGTAGATATTTGACTTCACAAATATCTTTAAATTCTTCGAATTTACCGGCCCAATCATCACCCATTACTAAAATATCGGCTTGATGCTCAATAATATATTCACGCTTTAAATCCAACGATTCCTCAACAAACACTTGATCTATATACTTAATAGCATTAAGAATATTCATTCTACTTCGCAGAGGATAAACCGGGTTACGACCTTTTTTACTGAAATTAAGTTGATCAGATGAAATACCAACAACTAAACGATCTCCCATTTCTCTAGAGCGACGCAATATATTGACATGACCGGAATGAAACACATCAAATGTGCCAAAAGTAATTACGGTTTTCAGAGCTGTTTCCTCTTCAATATTGAGCGTGAATTCAGCTCAGATTTAGTAAATGGGCTTTTTTAGCTGAACCTAGTTTGTAAAATAATGATTTTTAATTGCTGACCAATGCTCACTAAACTGATGGGTTGGTTTGCGTTCAAACTTAGTACGAACAAACTGGTTAATTTTACCATCAACAAAACAAATCAACATATTGGCAAGTATGGCTTCATCGACAGCCAACGACTTGCCTTCACGTAGTTTACGCTCACGCAATATCTGTTTTAGTTGCGATTCTAAACGTTCAAACAATTTTGCGATACGGTCGCGCAAGCGTTCTTGCTCGCCCAATAATGCATCACCGTTGAGCAGTCGCGTAATACCTGGGTTTTTCTCAGCGAAACCAAGAATGAGATGCAATACTAACTGACAACGAGTTGCCGCTTCTTTCTCTTCATCCATAATCTTATTGATGCGAGAGAAGAGAGTTTCTTCAATGAATTCGATCAAACCTTCAAACATCCGAGCTTTGCTTGGGAAGTGGCGATACAAAGCGGCTTCTGAAACACCAACTTGCTCAGCTAACTTAGCCGTTGTAATTCTCTGACCATGATTACTTTCTAACATTCCTGCAAGCGCTTGCAGGATCTGTGCGCGCCGGTTAGGTCTTTTTGTTGCGGGCATGAGGGTACCTATTTGCTTTTCTTATTATTTTGAATGGTTGAGTATTCACTACTCAACAACTTCAGCAACTCAATAGCTAGCGCATATTTACTAGCAGCCGGTAGGCTGATTTTACTATTCTTAGTAATGACCGTTAAGGCATTTCGATCAGAATTAAATCCTAAACCAGATAATGACACATCATTAGCCGCTATCATATTTAATTTTTTACGCTCAAGCTTCGCTTTTGCATAGGTTTCAACATCATTTGTTTCTGCTGCAAAGCCAAGTGTGAAAGGCGGACTTACTTGGGCTGCAACCGCCTGAAGAATATCAGGGTTTTGCTCAAATGAAAGCGTTAACATACCGTCTTTTTTCTTCACTTTGTGCGTTGGTATGTCGGCAAGTCTAAAATCGGCAACTGCGGCACAAGCAATAAAAATGTCTTGTTGTTGGATATCATGCATGACGGCATCGTGCATTTCTTGTGCGCTGGTAACATCAATAAGCTTCACATTTGCAGGTGCTGAGATAGTTACCGGACCCGAAATAAGTGTAACCTCAGCGCCCATCGCGCGCGCCGCCTGAGCTATTGCGTAGCCCATTTTCCCTGAACTGTGATTTGATATATAGCGCACAGGATCAAGTGCTTCACGTGTTGGTCCAGCCGTGATCATTATTTTTATACCTGCAAATAGAGCCGGCTCTGGATTTGCTTGCTGCGCAAAATAATTAGCAATAAAGCTAACAATTTCCTCTGGCTCAACCATGCGACCATAACCTATATCACCACAAGCTTGCTCGCCGCTCGCGGGGCCAATTTGCATGACGCCTCTGCTTTGCAGTTTCTGCAGATTCTCAGTAGTGGCATGAGCAGCCCACATTTGTTGATTCATCGCGGGTACAATGGCTATTGGTGCCACTGTGGCTAGCGCTAGTGTGGTGAGCAGATCGTCTGCAAGGCCGTGTGTGAGTTTCGCCATAATATTAGCGGTTGCCGGAGCGACAACTAAAATATCAGCCCAACGAGCAAGCTCAATATGGCCCATCGCAGCTTCAGCATCTTCATCCAGTAAGCTGTTACTTACTTTATTCCCAGATACCGCTTGTAGTGCTAATGGACTAACAAACTCCTTCGCAGAATCAGTCATAACGACTCTTACATTTGCGCCTTGAGCAATAAATTTACGAACAAGGTCGGGAGTTTTGTAGGCGGCTATACCACCGCTAATACCAAGTAAAACGTTCTTTTGTTCAAGTTGCATATTTTGCTATAGCGAGTACAACTATGCGTTGCAATCGTTCATCAAAGGAATAGGTGAATAGCATTGTGACAAAGTTAACCAAGGAATGGAAATATGAAAATCACTAATTGGCCACAATATGAGCGTCCAAGAGAAAAATTACTGCAATTTGGCGCTGAAACATTGTCCGACGCCGAACTACTTGCCATTGTCCTGCATACCGGAGTGAAAGGCAGAAATGCTGTTGAACTTGCACGCGAGACCCTTAATTCTTATGGTTCTGTGCGCGGTTTAATGAAGGCAAGTAAAACACAACTAACCGCGACCTTAGGTTTCGGTGTAGCAAAATATGCAACCCTAACTGCTTGCTTTGAATTAACTAAACGCTCGCTCGCTGAAAATTTGCGAAAATCACCGAGTTTCACCCAAACGGATGCCGCTTCAAATTATTTATTAGCTGAATTGCGAGATAAACCTCATGAAGTGTTTTCAATGTTGCTACTTGATAGCCAACATCAACTTATTGCTTTTAGGCACATGTTTAGGGGAACTATTAACAGCGCTGCGGTTTATCCTAGAGAACTGGTTAAGCAGGCATTAGAGGACAATGCAGCGGCAGTTATTTTAGCTCACAACCATCCCAGCGGTGTTGCAGAACCCAGCCAGGCAGATATACAAATAACCCAGAGAATTAAGCATGCTATGGAATTAATCGACGTTAGAGTCTTAGATCACTTTGTGATTGGTGACGGAATTGCGGTATCATTTGCTCAACGAGGACTGCTGTAGTTTTATATCGCATATGAAAAAATGGAAAATTTGTTTAATTAATTTAGAGAGGTCTACGGATAGACTAGCGGCGTGCGCGAGCCAGCTTGATTCGTATGGCTTGCCTTTTGACCGTATTGAGGCGGTAAATGGCGACACGCTAGATGTGTCTACAATCAATGAGTTGTATAATTTTGGTGATTCTTCGTATCACAAGCATATGACACGCGGCGAGTTGGGCTGTTATTTAAGTCATGTACGCGCGTGGCAGGCAATTGTCGATGAACAGTTGGACTATGCCGTTATTTTGGAAGATGACATACTATTACAAGACGATATTCAGCAAGGTTTAGAGGCGATTACATATATACAACAGCCTTGGGATGTCATTAAACTAGCTGAAGCCCCCGCTAAACGTAAAGCTGTACATCAAATTCCCGCCAGTGATTTTTCGTTGATTACCTACAATAAGGTACCGAGTAGAACTTGCGCACAAGCTGTGAGTCTGAGTGGTGCTAGAAAGCTGTTGGGAACGAGCATTAAGATTAATCGACCTATTGATATTGAATTACAATATTGGTGGGAATCCGAATTGAGCGTTTTTGGACTGAAGCCTTACGTAGTAAAAGCAAACCATGATGAAATTAGTGAAATTGATCGTAATCTTAACCGAAAAAAAGCAAAACAAAGTTTTTTTAAAAAAATAGTTAGCGGATTTTATTTTCTTTTTAAGAATAAAAAAGAGCTTAAAAAGCGTCTACACAAATTAAACAATTAGTGGATGTTGCTAGTTAGCAAAAACGTTATCGTCGTATTAAAAAATGCCTACTATCTAGCCTCGATTGTTTGCTATAATAGTTGTAACGAAAATGTCGAATTAAGGCGTTTTTGATGAGTTATAAAAGGCCTTAATTAATTAGACTTGAGTGATTTTTGCGACCCTGGGAGCAAAAATAGACCGCTAATACGTTAAAATGCAAAAAAAACGCCTAAAAACGAAGTTTTTGTTGAATTAAAGTGGCGTTTACTGTATAAAATGCGCCCTCATTATTAAAGACGTTTAACAGCAATTTTTGTTTGCTTGGGTTAGACGGCAAACAGTTTTTCTGGAGACAATAAGATGTCAAAAGTTTGTATAGTTACAGGTAAGCGTCCTGCAGTTGGTAACAACCGCTCACACGCTATAAACGCGACTCGTCGTCGCTTTTTGCCAAATCTTCAAACTCACCGTTTTTGGGTTGAGAGCGAGAACCGTTTCGTGAAATTACGCCTAACTACTAAAGGTATGCGTATTATTGATAAGAAGGGCATTGATATAGTGTTAGCTGATATCCGTGCTCGTGGCGAGAAAGTTTAAGGAATTACTATGAGAGATAAAATTAAATTAGTTTCTTCTGCTGGTACTGGTTTTTACTACACCACAGACAAAAATAAACGTAATATGCCGGGCAAAATGGAGATCAAAAAGTTTGATCCTAAAATTCGCCAACACGTTATGTTCAAGGAAGCAAAAATCAAGTAATTGGCTTGTATTTTGTCTCTAATAAAACCCGGCTTTTGCTGGGTTTTTTGTTTCTAGATATATCTGTTTTACAGCGTTCCCAGAAGTAATTCTCGTTTACAGTGTTATCTGATAAACTAACAACATGAACTCTAGTAGCGTTTGCGAACTCACATAACTCAATGAAAAAATATCGGTTTATATTACTTGTACAGCAAAATTACAGCTTTGAGATACTGCGGCCAATGCATTCGGTAATGCAAGAGCGCGGCGACCAAGTGCTATGGCTGAAACTAGGTAACGAGGTTAATACTGCTTTATTCAATAGCAATGAAAGTGTAACTCAATCGATTGAACAGGCTATCGCTTTTAATCCGGATGCAATTTTCGTGACAGGTAACACGGTCCCTGATTTTATTCCGGGCTTTATTGTGCTATTTTTTCATGGGTTTGAGTGGAAAAAAAAAGGGCACTTTCGAATAAGAGGTTCCTTTGATTTATATTGTACGCAAGGGCCCCTGTTCACCAGAAAGTTTGAGGATTTTGCTGAGCATCACGGTTATTTTGATGTCATTGAAACAGGCTGGCCTAAAATGGATAATGCTTTTCCGTTGCAAGCAAAGCAAATAAAAAACGATAAAAACCAAATATTATATTTACCCACTTTTTCTCCTAAGCTCACCAGCACAATTGATTTGCTGCCCCAAATCGAAGCTCTAGCTCATCGTAATGAATATCGTTGGATTATTAAATTTCATCCAAAAATGGCCAAAAAGGTGGTTACTCAGTATGAGCTAATGGCCGAACAATTCGACAATGTGACTGTTTACAAAAAAGCCGATCTGCTGAGTCTCATTCGAGATTGTGATTTGGTCTTATCTGATACCTCTTCCGCTATAGCTGAGTCACTGTTGCATCGAAAGCCGGTGATAACTTATCGAAACTCCATGCCCGACAAATATATTGTTAACTTTACTAATGCGACCGAATTACATTCCAAAATAAAAAACATATTTGATAATACTGAGCAGCAAGAAAGTAATTTTGATCATTTTGCTGCTGAGTATCATCCATTGTCAGATGGAAAAGCGTCCAATCGAGTCATTGATGCTGCTATTCAACGCATTGAACATGGACTTTGCGCAAAAAAGAAAAAGCCAGCCAACTTTATAAGAAACATCAAATTACGCCGACAAGAAAACTTCTGGCCTTGGACAAGACGCTCATAAATATCGGCTTTATTGGCTGACAATTAATGCAAAAGCTAGTTTATGCTAAGTATAATAAGCAATTCGAATAATATGTTGCTCATCTCCGTGGTCAATTAAAAAGAATATAACTAGGAATCGTAATGGCTCGACTATCTCAAAAAGCTTGGAATAACGTTATTATTTTTGCCATGCTAGCAATGATCTTTATGTTAAATATTAACCACTTCCAGTCGGACGACACCCATTTACCAGTGCCGCTAATAGAAGAGGGAGGTATTCTGCTTAGCCTACAAATTGATCAAAATATTATTGAGCGGGCAGGTCGAACGTGGCGTTTTTCCTCTTCAAGTCCTGAAGCTAAGAACAGTGCGGGCGAAGGACAAGCTGGGAAATTAGCAGCGTTAGTAGATAATTGGCAAAGAGCCTTAGTGAAATCGCAAAATGAAGTTACCGCTGACTCACTCCAATCTCCTGACTTAGTCGTTGTTTTATGGTTAGCGGGTGAACGAAATGGCCTAGTTTTGCCTATAAAGACCATTCAACAGCAAACCTATTTAATATTCAACAATGAAGTCATGTTATTAGATTTTCCAACAGTTGAACAACTTTCTCAGTGGTAACATAATCAATGCCCGAATTACCTGAAGTCGAAGTCACCAAGCTTGGTATCGCCCCATTTTTAGAGGGTAATATCATTAGCAAAATTGCCGTTTATCAACCACAATTACGCTGGATGGTGCCTGATGATGTTCAGCTAGCCTGTCAGCAGTCAATTAATTCTGTAACTCGCCGAGCTAAGTATTTGTTTATCAATACTGATGTGGGGGCGCTGGTTATGCATTTGGGGATGTCTGGAAAAATGCGCGTTGTTGATATAGCGCTTCCTCGAAAAAAGCACGACCACATAGAAATTGAATTAGCCACGGGTAAGAAGTTAGTGTTCAACGATGCTCGCCGCTTTGGATCTTGCTTATGGCAGTCACCAACCGAACCGCCATTGAAAATACTGCGATCGTTGGGCCCTGAGCCGTTAACTGATGAATTTGACGCTAATGTACTGTTTAGCAAATCGCGAGGCAAGCTCGCACCGGTTAAGAGCTTCATCATGGACAATTCGGTTGTTGTTGGCGTGGGTAATATCTATGCGAATGAATCGTTGTTTAAGTCTGGTATTGACCCGCGGCGCGCAGCAGGTAAAGTCAGTTTAAAACGCTATAAATTGCTCACCTGTAATATTAAAGAGGTGTTGGTTAGCGCGATTAATCGAGGTGGAACAACGCTCAAAGATTTTGCGCAGGCAGACGGTAATCCGGGGTATTTTGCCCAGCATTTACTCGTTTATGGCCGCGCTGGTAATGAATGTGAAGTTTGCCAAACACCCATTCGCTCAGTGGTTATTGGACAACGAAATACGTTTTATTGTATTCAATGTCAAAAATAGGTTGGGGAGATTACAGTTAACCAGCTCTAGGTGAATAAATCAGAACACTAGAGCTTCGCGAATGTTTAATAATTATCCGTTTTTATGTAAACGTTGTTCCAATGCAAGCAAAACCTCAGGCGCACAAAATCCACTAACATCACCATTATGCAACGCAACTTCTTTCACTAAAGTGGATGAAATAAAGGAGTTTTCTTCAGACGGTGTTAAAAATACACTTTCAAGCTCACGATTAAGCCGACGATTCATATTAGCTAGTTGAAATTCATATTCAAAATCAGACACCGCTCTCAAACCACGAATAAGAATATTAGCCTTTTCAGTGCGGGCTAAGTCGGCTAGCAAGCCAGTAAAACCTTTCACTTCAACGTTGGGTAAATGGCGAGTCACTTGCTTTACCATATTAACCCTTTCTTCTAAGCTAAATAAGGGCTGCTTATTCGGGTTGGACGCTATCGCTATCATAACGTGCGAAAACATTTTCGATGCTCTAGCGATAAGGTCGGCATGACCGTTAGTGATGGGATCAAATGTACCAGGATAAATCGCTTTTATGTGGGTCATCACTTGTATGCCTGTGGTGTTTGCTCAAGGTGGAGACAGACAGTAACTGAAAGCAGACAATAATTGCAATTAATTATCGATAAAAAGTGTTTAACTTCAGGTCAATGCGCTACCATCAGTATTGAATTTCTATTAACATTGTGTGGATTTATTTCGTGGTTTATCGTGCCCTCGCTATTCTTTTTTTATGTTTTGCTGTTAATGCGTCAGTGCTCGGTTCGCCTTGGGTTGGCACTGTTGACAAACAATTACATTATGACTTGCAAACACTGCAAGAATGGGGGTATTTAGACGCCACTGTGATTACTTATCCGGTGCCTTGGAAGGGTGTGGCTAGTCAAATACTTGCGCTCGACAAGGACAACATGCCACAAATGCCAAGACAAGCGGCACATCGACTAAGCCACTACTTAAATTTGCAAAAACAAGAAAAGCGCAGAACCTTCCTTGAGCTACAAGGCTCAAGTGATGACCCAAGACTCACCTCATTTGATGGTATAAGTGATGTTAAGGCTGCGGTTAAAATTACTAACGAATTCTATTGGAAACGCTTAAGTGGACAGTTAAGTATTAACTATCAATCGGGTGGCGAAAAGAATTTCGATAATAGTTTTTTGGCCTATCAATTCGGTGATTGGAATATTCGTGCAGGCTCAATTGATCAATGGTGGGGACCGGGTCAATCGAGTAGTTTGATATTGTCCAACAACACAAGACCCATTCCAACAGTGGCGTTATCGCGCTCAACAGCAGTCGCTTCGCAAAGTCCGTGGTTGTCTTGGATGGGACCATGGTATTTCACCAGCCAACTGGGCCAACTTGAAAGTGACAGGGCTGTACCAGACACTAGGATAGTGCTAAATCGCTTCACCTTTAGCCCATTCAAACGTGTTGAATTTGGCGCATCTTGGGCGGCTATGTGGGGCGGTGAAGGTCAACCTAGTGGTTTTGGTGATTTTATTGACGTCATTACATTTAAAGCGGTTTGTACTCGAAATCGTGATGCCTGCGGTGCTGAAGACTTAACCAAACAAGGTAATCATCTTGCCGGGTTTGACATAAAGTATAGCTTTAACATTTTTAAACGTCCTGTTTCAGTTTATGCGCAGCGCATTGGTGAAGATGCAGCCGGTACTCTTAATATTACGGATCAAGCTAGTTTATTTGGTGTTTCCACTTATTTTGGAAATGCCAAAGTACACATTGAAACCAGTGACACCAATGTTGCATGTGCAGGTAATGGCAGCACAACTACAAACTGCTATTATGAAAATGGCGTATATAGCAGTGGTTACCGTTTTAGAGGGAGAGTCATTGGTAGTACCTTTGACAGTGACGCTAAACAAATAACAGCAGGCGCTAACATTCGGTTTGATGGTGGTGCAATTGCTGAGATTATTATACGTAAAGCAGAGCTTAATCCGGATGGAACAAGACCCTCGCCGTTACTCACCGGTGATGTTACTGAGGACTTGTTGCAGTTGAGCGGGTTTTATCAACGTCCATTCAAAGATTGGTTATTAAAGGCGGGTGGTAGCATTGAATCACGTAAGTTTGTCAATAGAGACAATGAAGTTGATGGATTGCTTTATTTTAATGTGACTTACGCATTTGATTAGCGGCTAATTTACCTGTCTAAAAGCGCTTATGAAAATGGTTTATAAAGAGCAATAACCTCTTTCAATCGACTCCCAGCAATCGTCATCATAATAATAGGGTGAATATTTCGCCCTTTGTTTTTCTAAAGAACGTTTAAACCTCGTTAAATTTGCATTTTTCCAAGTGTCGCCATTGCGAAGTTTACAACCATCGAAATCTAACAAATAGATAGTTTTGCTTTGTTCACCGTCTTCTTGCAGTAATACATTTTTCACGTTGATGTCATAGTGGCAAGCCTGTAAGTCATGCATTTGGCGCAAAGTAGCCCCCACTTTTTCCCATATTGACTGTTTCAATGGCTGCTTTAAGATGTATTGGTGTAGCTCCTGTGCGTTTGGAATTGCGGCGGTAATGATGTCTGCAGTATAGGTAAAACGAGTGTGTTTGAGCTTTGCTGCTATGGGTTTGGGCACGTTTAAACCGGCAGAATGTAACTGAGCCAGCAAGTTAAGCTCTTTATAGGGACGAGTTTGCTCAAGGGTTTTAGATAGAAACTTGTCATTAGACAATTTTGCGACCAAGCCACCACGGTAGTAATGGCGTAAAACGCAGTTTTCTCCCAACGCAGAGAAGAAATAGACTAATCCGCGACCAGAAGCAGTCTCTGTAATTAAATTTTCCGCCATTAACCAGTTAGGATTAAAGCATTTTTGAATGCTTACCAGATCATCACTTAGCGCTTCGGGGCAAGGTGTCCAAGTGGTTTTATTTGGCAGTAAAATAAACTCATTTAGCCCAACAGGGAAGGTCTCGATCATTGCCATATGCTTGGTGTTTACTTAAAAAACTAATAATATGCTGTAACATATCAAAAATCATGTAGATAGCATAACGGAATTAATTTGAGCCAAGCTTTTCAACTTTGCATCTTACGCTTGTCAGCTATTGGTGACGTTTGTCATGCTGTTTCCATGGTGACGCGTATTCGTCGACATCGGCCAGACATTAAAATTACTTGGATTATCGGTAAAGTAGAATATCAATTGCTACAAGGCATGTTGGGCGTTGAGTTTATTGTATACGACAAAAAGGCCGGTAAAAAAGCGAAAGACGAAGTAAAGCATGCGCTCGCGGGGCGGACGTTTGACGCAATGTTTATTATGCAGGTGGCATTGCGCGCTAACTTGCTTTCCACAGTAGTGAAGGCAAAACGGCGAATCGGCTTTGACTGGAAGCGCAGTAAAGAAGGGCACTGGTTGTTTACCAATGAACGTATCGAAGCAAAAAAATATGCACATGTGCTTGAGGGCTTCATGGGCTTTGCTGATAAACTAGGTATTCCACAAGATCCCAACCCGCAATGGGATATGCCGCTCGCGAAAACCGATTGGGAATGGGCTAAAACACAAACGGCTTCTTTTGGTAAATATGCGGTAATTAGTCCTGCTGCATCAAAGGCTGAGCGAAACTGGACTGTTCACGGCTATGTGGCAGTAGCCCAACATTTAATAGAAAAAGGCTATAAAATTGTACTATGTGGTGGTCCTGGCCCCGTCGATTCTGCAATATCAGCTAAAATATTACAAACTCCTGATGTTATTACACTCAATCTGGTTGGCAAAACAAATTTAAAACAACTGTTAGCTGTGCTGGCTGATGCAGCATTAGTTATAGCGCCTGACACGGGTCCTGCTCACATGGCTACGACAATGGGCACCCCAGTTGTTGGCTTATATGCGCATAGTAACTTTAGGCGCACAGGACCTTATTTATCGCAGAATCACGTCGCATCAGTTTACGATATACAAATAAAAGGCCAA
>JAWUVZ010000059.1:0-16868 GCA_034112105.1 Glaciecola sp.
TTCGATACCGGCTTCGATTTCAACGAAACACCCGTAGTCTGAAATATTAGTACCACGACCTGTTAGACGTGAACTTTCTGGGTAACGACCAGCAATATCGCCCCAAGGATCTGAACCTAATTGCTTAAGACCTAGAGAAACACGGTTTTTCTCTTTATCAAATTTAAGTACTTTAACGTTAATTTCATCACCAACGTTAACGATTTCACTTGGGTGCTTAACGCGTTTCCAAGCCATATCAGTGATGTGTAGAAGACCATCTACACCACCTAAGTCAACGAACGCGCCGTAGTCAGTAAGGTTCTTAACGATACCCTTAACTTCATCACCTTCTTCCAAGTTAGAAAGAAGTTGATCACGTTCTGCGCTGCTTTCTGCTTCGATAACTGCACGACGAGAAACAACAACGTTATTACGCTTGGCATCAAGCTTAATAACTTTAAATTCTAATTCCTTGCCTTCAAGATGCACTGTTTCGCGAACAGGACGAACGTCAACAAGTGATCCAGGTAAGAATGCACGCACAGTATTAACTTCAACTGTGAAACCACCCTTAACTTTACCGTTGATAACACCTTTAATTGTTTCTTTTTCTTCGTAAGCTCTTTCAAGCTCAACCCACGCTTCGTGGCGTTTCGCTTTCTCACGAGAAAGGATCGTTTCACCGAAACCATCTTCTATTGCATCTAACGCAACGTCAACAACATCACCAACAGCGATTTCTAATGAACCGTCAGCCGCTTTAAATTGGTCTACCGGAATAGCACTTTCTGATTTCAGGCCTGCGTCAACAAGAACAATGTCTTTATCGATAGATACTACTGTACCTTTAACAATTGCGCCTGGGCGAGTTTCTATCTGTTGTAAGCTTTCTTCAAAAAGTTGTGCAAAATTTTCAGTCATATTATTTGATAGTCTTTTTTAATCCGTAATATCATCCATGCGGTTACGGGGTTGTTAATAATACCGTCGTCTTCCTAACAACAGTCTTTAAACATCGTCACCAAAAAGTTTGGATTCAATGAAATATTTTGCCTTATCAAGTACTTGCTCTATACCCATAGAGGTAGAATCAAGTACTAAAGCGTCGCTTGCAGCTACTAGAGGTGCAACCGAACGATTCGAATCTCGCTCATCACGAGCTTGTATATCTGATAAAAGGCGCGGAAGTTTAACATCATAGCCTTTTAGTTTCAACTGATCGTATCGTCTTTGCGCTCTTGATTCAGCACTTGCCGTCAAAAATATTTTTACATCTGCGTTTGGGAACACAACTGTCCCCATATCTCTGCCGTCTGCAACTAGTCCTGGCGGCTCAGCAAACGCTCTTTGTCTTCGTAGTAATGCTTCTCTTACGGTAGGCAGAGCCGCGACTTGTGATGCAACAGAACCAACTTCTTCTGTTCGAATATCATCGGTCACATCCTCACCTTCTAATATAACGCGAGTCACTCCGTTTTTGGTCTCAAAAGTAACGTCCAAACTCGCAGCTAGCGGAACTATACCAGCTTCGTCGTCGGGCTCAATACCATGATGCGTAGTTGCAACAGCGAGTACTCTATAAATTGCACCGCTATCTAAAAATCGCCACTTATAATGCTCAGCTAAAAGCGTACTTAGAGTTCCCTTACCTGCTCCGCTGGGGCCGTCAATAGTTACGACTGGCATCTTTTGCATAATTACTCCATTACGTTTGCTTCTCGAAAAACGCGATGATTATACGCGCATGAGGCAACAGTGCAACGCCTTATCAACATTGGCGAGTTTCACAAATGCTTATTTGGGAATTTATACAAAAAACTATTATCTAGCTATTTTACGAAACTCGTCAAAATAGGTAGGAAAGGTTTTAGCTGTGCATCCGGGATCATTAATTGTTACGCCAGCATCACCCAAAGCTAATAAGGAAAAACACATCGCTACTCGGTGATCATTATACGTGTCAATTGCAGCGTGTTTAAGCTGTTCTGGTGGCGTGATTTTAATGAAATCATGCCCTTCTTCGACTATAGCCCCCACTTTTTTTAACTCTGTTGCCATTGCATGCAAGCGGTCAGTTTCTTTGACACGCCAATTGTACACATTTGAAATGCAAGTTGTTCCTCTTGCAAACAAAGCAGTTGTAGCTATCGTCATTGCGGCATCAGGAATATGGTTCATATCCATATCAACTGCACTCAAAGGAGCCCCAGTTACCGAAATAAAATCGTCCCCCCAGATTATTTTTGCACCCATTTTTTCAAGCACATCAGCAAACGCTATGTCCCCCTGAATAGACGCCCTACCTACACCTGTAACTTTAACCGTACCACCTTTTATCGCACCTGCAGCGAGGAAGTATGAAGCTGAAGAGGCATCACCTTCGACAAGAAAAGTACCTGGGGACTGATATCGCTGTCCCGCTTTAATGACAAAAGACTGATAGTTATCATTATCCACGTTTACACCAAAAGTGGCCATCGTCTTTAGGGTAATATCAATGTAAGGCTTGGAAACTAGTTCGCCTACTATATGAATACTTACTTCATGCTCTAGCAAAGGAGAGGCCATCAATAGCGCCGTTAAAAACTGACTTGAAACAGAACCATCAATATTAAATGACATGGTTGCTAATTGCTGACCTTTAATTCGTAGCGGTGGATAACCTTTATTTTTTAAATAACTTATATCGGCTCCTGCATTAACTAATTCATCCACTAAGTCTCCAATCGGCCGCTCTTCCATTCGCGGTTCTCCGGTTAGTTCAACATCTACGTTTGAAAACGCCAGTGCTGCACAAAGCGGGCGCATAGCAGTTCCTGCGTTACCTAAAAATAATTCAAGGGGGTTATCGATCGAAAACGCGCCGCCAAGACCTTTGACCTCACACTCTGTTTTATCAGCATTTAGGCGGTAACTAACACCTAATTGTGTTAATGCATTTAGCATATGTTTTATATCGTCGCTATCTAATAAGTTAGTTAGCGTGGTATTCCCATTGGCCAAGGCGGCTAACAGAAGCGCTCGATTTGATAAACTTTTTGAACCTGGTACATTTATTTCGCCTTCAACATATCCAATAGGCTCTAGAGTTAAGCTTTCCATCTATCCATGTTTCCTTTCAAATTCGTGCATAAAATCAGCTAAAGTTTGAGCGCCTGTTAATGGCATTGCATTGTATATACTTGCACGCATTCCACCAACCGCTCTATGTCCCTTCAATGCAACCAAGCCGTTGTGTTCAGCCTGCTCTAAAAATAAATCATTGAGCGACTCATCACTCAATTTAAAGGTGACATTCATTTTTGAGCGGTAATCGGTGTGAACATTGTTCTTATAAAAACCGGTCGCATCAATTTGGCTATATAAAACATCGCTCTTGCGCTGATTCAACGTCGCCATTGCATCTAAGCCACCTTGCGCTTTTAGCCATTTAAAGACTAATCCTGCTAGATACCAAGAAAAAGTCGGTGGCGTGTTATACATGGAGCCACTTTTTGCTTGTAATTGGTAGTCAAAGATAGCAGGTGTGTCCTTTCTAGAGATCCCGACAAGGTCATTTCGCACAATCACAACTGACAGTCCTGACGGACCTATGTTTTTTTGTGCACCGGCATAAATAATACCGTAGTCAGCTATATTGAGGGGTTTGGACAATATATTCGAAGACATGTCAGCCACGATTGGGACGTTACCACTATCCGATTTTGGTACCCAATTTATCTCAATACCATCCACAGTTTCATTAGTACAATAGTGAAAATAGCCTGACTCTTCACTAATTGACCACTCGTCTTGTTTGGGTACATACATTTTGCCGTCAATTTCTTTGCTAGTAGCAACGATGCTACTCCGACAAAATTTTTGCGCTTCTTGTTCTGCACCAATAGACCATTGGCCTGACACTAAATGCTGACTTAAATCCGTAGGTTTTGAAATATTTAATGGTACTGCTGAAAACTGCCCTCTGCCACCACCGTGCATAAAAAGGACGGTATAGTTAGCGGGAATTTTAAGTAACTCACGAAGATCTGCTTCAGCTTGTTCAGCAACTTCCATAAAGGGTTTACCTCTGTGGCTCACTTCCATTACTGAGGTACCTAAGCCTTGCCAATTGATAAACTCTTCTTGAGCTTGTTGCATAACTTCTTGCGGAAGCATGGCTGGACCGGCACTAAAATTAAATATGTTTTGCATTAACTTTCATTTTCCAAAAACAAAATAAGCGGCAAAACGCCGCTTATTTATACACTTTAACTAATTACTTTCTCGCGTAATTAAGGCTTATTCTGACTCAGTTGGCGTATCTGCATCAGGTGTCTCGTTGGATAAATCAGTATCAGTCGACTCTGCAGTTTCAGCTGTGTCTTCTGTTGACTCTCCATCTAAGTTTTCGAGTATTTCTTGTTCAACTTCATCAATACGTTGAAGAGCTACCACAAGTTCGTCTTCAGCAGTTCTAATTAAACGAACACCTTGTGTATTTCGTCCAACTGTCGAGACTTCTGACGCACGTGTTCGAACCAACGTACCTTGGTCACTGATAAGCATAATTTCTTTGCTTTCGTCGACTTGAATAGCACCAACAACCAGGCCATTTCGCTCTGACACTTTAATAGAAACAACACCTTTAGTTGCTCTACTCTTGGCCGGATACTGCTCAATTGGCGTGCGTTTACCGAAGCCATTCTCAGTCGCCGTTAAAATATCGCCGTCACCCTGCGGTACAATGAGAGAAACAACTTTCTCATTTTCCATTAAGCGAATACCACGAACACCTGTTGCTGTTCTGCCCATTGGGCGAACTTGGTCTTCGCTAAATCGAACCACTTTACCAGCGTCAGAGAACAACATAATTTCACTTTCGCCGTCAGTTACGTCAACACCTATTAATTCATTTCCGTCATTTAAATTAACCGCAATAATACCGTTAGCTCTTGGGCGTGAATATTGAGTCAGTTCGGTTTTCTTAACCGTACCGTTTGTTGTAGCCATAAATACAAATTTGCCAGCTTCAAACTCTTGAATTGGTAGGATTGCAGTAATACGCTCGCCTTCTTCAAGAGGAAGGATATTAACAATTGGACGACCGCGTGCATTTCGGCTCGCAAGTGGTAATTGATAAACCTTAAGCCAGTATAATCTGCCTCGTGTAGAGAAACAAAGAATGTGGTCGTGCGTATTAGCTACGAGCAACTTCTCAATAAAGTCTTCACCCTTCATTTTCGTTGCTGACTTACCTTTACCGCCACGTCTCTGAGCTTCATAGTCAGAGAGTTTCTGATATTTAACATAGCCTTCACGAGACAAGGTAACCACAACATCTTCACGCTCAATTAAGTCTTCAATATCGATATCGTGAGTGGCTGCAGTGATTTCAGTGCGACGTTCGTCACCAAATTCATCGCGTATGGCCTCTAACTCTTCTCGAATTATTTCCATCAAACGCACTGAACTAGCCAAAATATGCAATAGCTCTGCAATAATATCGAGCAGGGCCTTATATTCATCCAGTATTTTGTCGTGCTCAAGACCCGTTAATTTGTTTAAACGTAAATCAAGAATTGCTTGGGCTTGTTCTTCTGTTAAGAAGTACTGTCCGTCACGAATACCGAAATCTGGTGCTAACCAATCTGGGCGAGCTGCGTCATTGCCTGATCTAGATAGCATTTCTGCAACATCACCTAAATCCCAACCTTGTGCTACTAATGATTTCTTCGCATCAGACGGGCTTTGCGATGCTTTGATCATTTCGATTATCGGGTCAATATTGACTAACGCAATAGCTAAACCTTCAAGAATATGAGCCCTATCGCGTGCTTTTTTTAACTCAAAAACAGTTCTTCGAGTTACAACTTCGCGACGGTGTAATACAAATTTTTGTAGTATTTCTTTTAGATTAAAGATGCGTGGCTGTTTATTATCCAGCGCAACCATATTTATACCAAACACAGTTTGAAGTTGCGTGTTTGCGTACAAATGGTTTAGTAACACTTCGCCTGATTCATTGCGTTTTACTTCAATGACAATACGCATGCCGTCTTTATCAGACTCATCGCGCAGCGCAGAAACACCTTCAATACGTTTTTCTTTAACCAAGTCTGCAATTTTTTCAATCAAACGTGCTTTATTAACTTGATAAGGCAATTCATGAACAATGATCGTTTCTTTGCCATTATCTTCTTGTTCAATTTCAGCTCGGGCTCGAAGATAGATTTTACCACGGCCGGTTTTATAAGCTTCTACTATGCCTTTTCGACCACTAATAAATGCTGCTGTGGGAAAATCAGGGCCAGGAATGATTTCTAGCAATTCATCGATACTTAAATCGGGGTTGTTGATAAGTTCAATACAACCGTTAACCACTTCGGTTAGATTATGCGGCGGAATGTTTGTCGCCATGCCAACCGCGATACCGGATGAACCATTTATCAATAAATTAGGAACTCGAGTCGGTAAAACCTCTGGAATATGTTCCTGACCATCATAGTTTGGTACAAAATTAACTGTTTCTTTTTCAAGGTCAGCTAGTAATTCATGTGCAATTTTTGACATCCGAATTTCGGTGTAACGCATTGCAGCTGCGGAGTCACCATCAACTGAACCAAAGTTACCTTGACCGTCAACCAGCATATAGCGTAGTGAAAAATGTTGAGCCATACGAACGATAGTGTCATAAACAGCTGAGTCACCGTGAGGGTGATATTTACCGATGACGTCACCAACGACACGGGCGGACTTCTTATAAGGCTTGTTGAAATCATTTTTCAACTCATTCATCGCAAATAAAACACGGCGGTGAACTGGTTTTAAACCATCTCTTACGTCGGGAAGGGCACGACCCACGATTACACTCATCGCGTAATCTAGGTAAGAGTTCTTTAATTCATCTTCGATATTAATCGGCAGGATTTCTTTAGCGTTATCAGTCATAAACTGCACTGTCCTTTATTATTTGTAGAGCACTTACAAACTGATGCTATCTATTCTATAAATAGACGTTGACCTGACGTAAATCGCTCACTTGTTATTGTTAGCCAAGGCTTGGCCAAGGGATATTATCATTAAGGCTGTTGAATATGTAGATGTATGTCATAATAATTCGTATAAAAATTGTCAGTTGATATGCTTAACAGCGTTAAAGGCTGAAAAAACAAGAATTCTTTGAGGATGACATGACTGTAGTTAATGTTGATAACAATGAAATAGCGAAGTTTTCCGCTCTAGCATCCAAATGGTGGGATCTTAATGGCGAGTTTAAACCTCTTCATGATATAAATCCGGTGCGACTCTCTTTTATAGAAGAAAAGTCTCAGGGATTGTTTGCAAAAGACATTTTAGATGTCGGTTGTGGGGGGGGGATTCTTGCAGAGTCGATGGCTAAGGTTGGTGCTTCAGTGACTGGGATTGATTTAGCTCAAGATTCACTGGATGTAGCAAAATTACACGGCTTAGAGTCAGGAGTTAGTGTCAATTATGAATTAAGCAGTGCGGAAGATTATGCACGAGACTTTCCTGAGAGTAAGGATATTGTTACTTGTTTGGAAATGTTGGAACATGTTCCCGATCCTGCCTCGGTTATTCAAGCCTGTGCGAATATCGTAAAACCAGGAGGTAAAATTTTCTTTTCTACCATCAATAGAAACATGAAATCGTGGGTTATGGCAATTTTGGGCGCGGAGTATGTTCTTAACTTAGTGCCAAAGGGGACACATGATCATAAGAAATTCATTACTCCCGCTGAAATGACGGGATGGGTAGATAGTACAAGTTTGGTATCAAAAGCGATAACCGGGCTACATTTGAACCCACTTAACAATACCTATTATCTGTCGAATAAAAACGTTGATGTAAATTATATACTTTATTGCGAAAAACCTCTATAACCACTATATCTAGTATATTTCAAAAAAATAAATACTAGATACATGGTTCCCGTTACAATAAAAAAGCATAACGCAGCCCTTTTTAGACTAATTTATTTTACAAAAAAATAAATAAAAATAATTCAGTTGCATCCTTTATAACCTTGCTGATTTGGTTGCGTTAACGTTAGTCACTACTAACTGAACTAGAAACCAGTGCCAAAACCAGCAAAAAACACTATATGTTGGGTTGCATCTAACTGAAAACCTCACTATCTTGTGTTCACCAGGTCCCGAACACAACAGTACAAGTGTGAAAATTCATACACAATGTCTCAGTGTTTCCTTGGCAAGGATTTAAGGGAATTTAAATCGAGCTAATCAAATCGGCGCAGACCAAAGAGCGATAACAAAAAATGAATAGTACTCTTCTAGTGACAAAAAGAAACGGCACACAAGAACCCATTGAGTTAGACAAGATCCACAAAGTCGTAAAATGGGCTGCCAACGGCTTAACAGATGTGTCCGTTTCACAAGTTGAAATAAAAGCTCAAATTCAGTTTTACAATGGCATCAAGACAGCAGAAATTCACGAAACTATGATCAAGTCTGCAGCCGACCTTATTTCAACTGAAGTACCTGATTATCAGTACCTTGCGGCACGTTTGGCTATTTTCCATTTACGTAAAAAAGCTTATGGCCAATTTGAACCGCCTACTCTTTATGCGCATGTAAAGAAAATGGTTGAAGCTAAAAAATATGACGACCATCTGATGCTAGATTACACGCAGGCTGAATTTGAAGAGATGGATAACTTCATTGATCACTGGCGTGATATGAACTTTAGTTATGCTGCGGTCAAGCAGTTAGAAGGTAAATACTTAGTACAGAATCGTGTCACTGGTGAGATTTATGAAAGCGCTCAGTTTTTATATATTCTCGTCGCGGCGTGTTTATTTGCAAAGTACCCAATTGAATCCCGTATGGATTATATAAAACGTTTCTACGACGCAGCTTCGACCTTTAAGATCTCGCTACCAACCCCAATAATGGCCGGCGTTAGAACCCCTACTCGTCAATTCAGTTCATGCGTTTTAATTGAAGCTGGTGACAGCTTAGATTCAATTAATGCAACGGCATCAGCAATTGTAAAGTACGTGAGCCAGCGTGCAGGTATCGGCGTTAATGCCGGTCGTATTAGAGCATTAGGTAGCCCTATTAGAGGTGGAGAAGCTTTCCACACGGGTTGTATTCCTTTTTACAAACACTTTCAGACTGCTGTTAAAAGTTGCTCTCAAGGGGGGGCTCGTGGTGGTGCAGCGACTCTTTTCTATCCTTTATGGCATATGGAAGTTGAATCATTACTTGTATTGAAAAATAACAGAGGTGTTGATGAGAATAGAGTTCGTCATTTAGATTATGGTGTACAATTTAATAAATTAATGTACACCCGAATGATTAAAGACGATTACATTACTTTATTTAGCCCCTCAGATACACCTGGATTATATGATGCATTTTTTGCAGATCAAGAAGAGTTTGAACGCTTATATTCACTATATGAAGCTGACGACAGCATTCGTAAAAAGCGCATTAAAGCCATTGAATTGTTCAGTTTGTTTATGCAAGAGCGTGCAAGTACGGGTCGAATTTATTTGCAGAATGTAGATCACTGCAACACTCATAGCCCATTCAATCCCAAATTTGCGCCAGTTCGTCAAAGCAATTTATGCTTAGAAATTGCTTTGCCAACAAAGCCCCTGTCACATATTAACGATGAAGAAGGTGAAATTGCGCTTTGTACTTTGTCAGCATTTAACCTTGGCGAAATAAAGAACTTAGATGAATTGGAAGAATTATCTGACTTGGCAGTGCGTGCATTAGACAGCTTGTTGGATTATCAAGACTACCCAGTTCAAGCGGCATACAATGCCACCGTAGGTAGACGTACGTTAGGCGTCGGTGTGATTAACCTAGCTTATTATCTGGCTAAAAACGGTGTTAAGTACAGTGATCATAGTGCAAACGGCCTAGTTCATAGAACATTCGAAGCCATGCAGTATTATCTGCTGAAGGCGTCAATGGAGTTAGCTAAAGAAAAAGGTGCTTGTCCTAAATTTAACGAAACGACTTATTCACAAGGTTTAATGCCTATTGATACCTACAAAAAAGACGTTGATGGTATCTGTAATGAGCCTCTTCATTACGATTGGGACACCCTTCGCAATGATATCGTCAAGCATGGTTTACGAAACAGTACATTATCAGCGCTGATGCCGTCAGAGACCTCATCACAAATTTCAAATGCTACAAATGGTATTGAACCACCACGCGGACATATAAGTATTAAAGCTAGCAAGGACGGCATTTTGAAACAAGTCGTTCCAGAGTATCAACGTTTGAAAGATAACTATGAGCTACTTTGGGAACTTAAGTCAAATGACGGTTACTTGCAGTTGGTCGCAATTATGCAGAAATTTATTGATCAGGCTATTTCAGCAAATACAAGTTATGACCCAGGCAAGTATGAAGGCAACAAAGTACCGATGAAGGTCCTGTTGAAAGACTTACTAACTA
This sequence comes from Glaciecola sp., assembly GCA_034112105.1. Taxonomy (GTDB): domain Bacteria; phylum Pseudomonadota; class Gammaproteobacteria; order Enterobacterales; family Alteromonadaceae; genus Glaciecola. The sequence continues at coordinate 10,422 of JAWUVZ010000059.1, forward strand.
CCTACAAGTTAGGTATTAAAACGCTTTATTATCACAACACCAGAGACGGCGCTACAGACAATACCGACAAAGCTTATGTAGAAGAAGCGATATCTAAACCAGCACAAGAAGTCATTATCGAAGAAGATGACGATTGCGCTGGCGGTGCTTGTAAAATATAGAACATAATAAAATATAGATTTATTTGGTTAAACCAATGAGTGGCAATATAAAACGATGAAATATACAACATTTAATCAAGAAAGTAATGATACGATGCTTGAGCCAATGTTTTTCGGTAATCCGGTTAACGTTGCTCGCTACGATCAACAAAAACATCCTATTTTCGAAAAGCTAATTGAAAAACAGATTTCATTTTTTTGGCGTCCTGAGGAGGTTGACGTCAGCAAAGATAGAATGGATTTTCAAAAGTTGTCGGATGCTGAAAAACATATTTTCACCTCCAACTTAAAGTATCAAACCTTGTTGGATTCGATTCAAGGTCGCAGTCCGAATATTGCATTCTTGCCTATCGTTTCGCTTCCAGAATTAGAAACTTGGGTGGAGACATGGTCGTTTTTTGAAACGATACATTCCCGTTCATATACGCATATTTTGCGTAACCTTTTTTCTGATCCTAGTTCTATTTTTGACGACATTGTCGTGAATGAAGAAATTAAGAAGCGTGCTTCTGATATTTCTAAATATTACGATGATCTTATCTTTGCGACACAGTTATGGCAAACACAGGGCGAAGGCGAATATGTTATAGATGGCGAAACTTACGTCATTAATATGCGCGAATTGAAAAAATTATTGTACTTGTGCATGAACTCTGTGAACGCCCTAGAAGCAATACGTTTTTATGTTTCATTTGCCTGCACATTCGCATTCGCAGAGCGTGAATTAATGGAAGGCAATTCTAAGATAATTCGACTCATTGCTCGCGACGAAAACATTCATTTAACCTCTACACAGCATATTCTTAATTTGTGGGCGAAAGGGAAAGATGATCCTGAAATGGCTGAAATAGCTGCCGAATGTCATGAAGAAGCAAAAGCTATCTTTTTGAAAGCGGTAGAGCAAGAAAAAGAATGGGCTCATTATCTCTTCAAAAATGGCTCAATGTTAGGCCTTAATGAAGAAATACTTTGTCAGTATGTAGAATATATAGCTAACCATAGAATGGCTGCAATTGGCATGGGACAGCCTTTTGATATTAAAAGTAATCCACTTCCATGGATGAACAACTATCTTAGTTCAGACAACGTGCAAGTTGCCCCTCAAGAGACTGAAATTAGTAGTTACCTTGTAGGCCAAATTGACAGTGAAGTTGCTTCTGATGATTTCGAGGCGTTCGAACTCTAACGTGTCAGACAAATCACAACTTTATGAGGTCCGAGTCGAAGGCTCGGACACCTTTAATTGCAAGAATAACGACGATTCATTATTGTCTCACCTCGAACGACAAAATATCGATGTTCATTTTCATTGTAGAGAAGGTTATTGCGGTGCTTGTCGAACAAAGCTCATCTCTGGTGATGTTGAATACACGACCGATCCGCTTGCCTTCATAGATGATGATGAAGTCTTACCTTGTTGCTGCAAACCAATTAGCAACATACATATTAAGTTATATTAATATGTATGCAAAAACTACGGTCTATAATGTTTCACTTTATTTATTGCATTATGTAAAACGTAAAGATCCATCTAGAAACTTAAAATATGTAAAAATAGCGTACGGTAAGCACACAGACGGTTTTTGCGATATTGCGTTAATATTAAAATTATACTTACTTAGTAAATAATGAAATAATGATTTTTGAAGATTGGTAGCCTGGAATAATCCTTGTGTCACCTTTTGTTAAGTACATAAACGGAGTACCTTCTAATCCAACATTTCGACCCGCAACCTGCCCTTTTCTGATGCTTTTAACACACTCTTCAGCATAACTTTCTTTTACAAATTCACCGTTATCAGTTCCCGCTTTAATTTTAGTCATTGCATCTAATTTATCTTTCGCACACATAACTTGTTTCATATTTTCAAACGCAGGTTCGCCATCAACTAGTTGACTTCTAGGGTATGGAATATACTTAACATCTATGCCCGCATTTTGATAATCTTCAACTTCTAAATGTAACTTTTTACAGTAACCACAGGTGGTATCAGAAAACACATAAAGTTGACCTATAGATTTTCCTTTTGCAGGATAGATGACTAAATCATTATCGCTCAACGTCGCTATCTCTTGCTCAATGGTATCTGCTTGTCCTTTTTGCTTTTCTACTCTTGTTAGGTTAACCATATTCTGTAAATCGAAAACGTCACCTACAATCGCCATTGTCCCATCTTTAGATACAACAAGTGATTGCCCATCAACTGTCGCTTCATATAAACCAGGGAATTTGACGTCACTCAACTCACGTACAACAACAATACTAGCCCTTCCAAATTGTGTATTTACAGACCTTAAGTTTTTCTCTACCTGTTCTAACTCGCTTTGTTGCGCATTTGTGATGCTAGCGAAACAAGAAATAGCAGCTATTACTAAAAAATTTATTTTAATCATATTTTCTCTCTTCATAATTTTTTAAAAGCGTAACTTAAAAGGCGTTGCTTCAAAAGATTTCTATAAAACATATCTAAAAAAAAGAGCACCTGAAGGCACTCTTAATTAGCATTATCAATTGCTTTAGTTCTACAGGTCGAGACCAATCCTTTTCGCAACTTCTATATATGCCTCTACGACAGAGCCTAAACCTTGTCTAAATCTGTCTTTATCTAATTTTTTGCGAGTTTCATGATCCCAAAGACGACAACCATCGGGTGTAAATTCATCACCTAAAATTAATTCACCATTGCTCAAACCAAACTCAAGCTTGTAGTCGACAAGCAACAAACCACCCTCTTCAAATAATGGCTTTAATACATCATTCACAGCGAAGGTAAGGCGCTTCATTTCATCTATTTGGTCCTGGCTTGCCCATCCAAAAGCGATGATATGATAGTCGTTAACCATTGGGTCATGTAATGCATCATTTTTCAGAAAAAATTCGAAAGTGGGAGGATCTAAAAGCAGACCTTCCTCTACACCAAGGCGCCTGACCATTGAACCTGCTGCAATGTTTCTAACTACACATTCAACCGGTATCATTTCTAGTTTTTTCACAACACATTCGGTGTCTGAGACTAGCGACTCAACTTGCGTTTTGATACCCGCAGCTTCGAGCTTTTGCATAATAAAATGATTGAATTTATTGTTAACTTCGCCTTTACGCTCAAGTTGTTCAATCTTTTCCCCGTCAAAAGCCGAGGTATCATTTCTAAAATACAATACTAACTTATCAGCATCATCCGTTAAAAAAACAGTTTTCGCTTTACCGCGATATAATTCATCTCGTTTTTGCATTGAAAGAGTCCCTAATGCTAAATATCTAGATCTTCATTGCCCATATATTCTTTAAATGGTGCAAATATTTTTGTCATTTTTTTCGCGTCAAATGGCTTACTTTCATTGTCCATAAAGGTGACAGTCGTTTTCTCGCCTATTCCTTCTAACTTAAGACGGTATTCTTCTTTTTCAATATCCAGCTCACCCTCGCTAACGAACAACCCTGACCACCACGAACTTTCAATACCATTGTATTGAACAAACAAGAGGCCAGTTGATTGGTCTAAATCTTTAACATCAAAACCCATTTTACGCAAAACAAGTAGCAAACGTGGCCATGTGTTTTCAAAAACCGCATCAACCATAAATGCGGGTTCTCCATCCGAATTAAATCCCATCTCACTACTAAAACCTTGACGGATTGTTGCTATCCGCTGATTGTTAGCAAGGCGGATACCAAAGTCGTATTCAGAAATTACATTATTTAGGAAGTTTGCTTCCTCGGTACGTTTGCTAATTAGATCAACCTGTTCGATTGCAGCCTTACCAGCTTCGTTTACATAATCAACAAGCTCTATCTTTAATGCAGCCGTTCTACCGTGAGGAGCTAATGTCATCGTAAATTTGAATTTTTTACTTACTGATGCAAAGTTCTCGGTGAAGTCATACCAACTAGATGGAACTTCCCTTTCTTCTTTTACCCAGTCAGTAATAAGAATATTGTTTTCTTTATCAAACGCCTCAACACCCATGTTCTTCTTTTCAAGGTAAGTCAACACGGTGTCCCAGACTGTTTTTTGTAACGGCTCACTATCATCAATTTGGTCGAACAGAACTTTTGATTCCTCTGAGCCCTCTTCTACGTGTGTTCCTGCTACGAGTGGCAATATTAACGCTGGTGGAAGCACCTTCAGTTTTTTACCTTTTAGATCTGTCTGCGCATTTTCGCCTACTTCAGGCAAGATATAGCGTTGAGAATAATTTGGAGAATCTAAATCTTCAGGAACATCCATTGACTTGTGTTGTGACGCTTCCAAGTATTTGAAACTTCCTGAAGCTACTTCACGCTCCGCCTTGCCTGCGCAGCCAGCTATAGCAAATGCAACAAGACTTAAACCTACCACTTTATATTTCATTAAAAACCTAACTAAATTAAATTCAACGCACTAAGAACTTCTTCGATTGCTTTTTTACTATTAAGTTCCGGTAAAACCATTGGAAGTCTTAAAAAAGCATCATCTATGAGACCCATTTTATATAATGCCCACTTTGGCATAACAGGGTTTGGTTCGACAAACAAAACCCGATGTAAATCGAGTACTTTTCTATTTAACTGCTGAGATAGTTCTGAGTCACCTTGCAATGCAGCTTCAGACATTTCACTCATTATCTTCGGTGTTATATTCGCTGTAACTGAAATGACGCCGTGGCCACCGTTACACATGAAATTGCACCCAGACTCGTCGTCACCACTAAAAAACAAAAAATCATCGGAAACTAATGATTTAGTTTGCTCGAGCCTAGATAAATCGCCAGTGGCATCTTTAATTCCAACGATGTTTTTATGTTTTGATAACTCAGCTACCGTCTCTGGCTGCATGTCAGCTACAGTCCGTCCGGGAACATTATATAATATTACTGGAATATCGGTGGCGTCAGCTATCGCGTTAAAATGTGCAACCATGCCCGTTTGTTGTGGTTTATTATAGTATGGAACAACACTTAAAAAGCCGTCTACGCTAAGACCAGACATTTGCTCGCTTAGGAATATAGCTTCTGCCGTTGAATTAGCTCCACTACCCGCTATCACAGGTATTTTGTGATCGACTAATTCAATAATCAATTTAACAACGTCAATATGTTCTTTAAATGGCAAGGTTGCTGATTCGCCGGTTGTTCCAACTGCAACAATACCGTGCGTACCGTTAAGTAGATGAAACTCTACCAATCTTTTTAAACTAGCAACGTCTACCTTTCCGTCTGGCAACATAGGTGTTACTAACGCGACATAACTTCCTTTAAACATTATTCCCCCTTTTAAATATGCGGGACATGTTAGTGTTCACAGGCAATAAACACAAGCATATAAAGTGTCAGGCAATACATTTTTTCGAAAATTTCATGTGAAAACATATTTTTACTGACATTGTCGCTTAATTTTTTCTTGTGTTAATATTAGTACAACCATTTATAAGTACAGAATTAGTATGAATCAACAGATTATCGTTAATATTTTAGGTGCCGACAAATTAGGCATCTTAAGTGAGATTAGCGCGTGTGTGCATGACAAATGCTGCAATATTCTCGACAGTCGTCATGCTATCTACGGAAAGGACTTTTCGTTATCAATGATTGTTGAAGGTACACAATCAGCTATTACAAAGCTAGAATTACAGATGGCGAGCCTATGCGTGCAGCATGGCCTCCTCTCAATGATAAAACGCACAAGTGGCCATGCCAAACAGAATCTAGAACAACTTATTAACCTGGAGTTTTCTGGAGAAGATGCGAAAGGCATCATTAAGCATGTCACCGGATTTATTGCTCAACGACAAGTCTCTGTCAGCGCATTTAGACAGAAAACATTTATCGATAAAACAACTAACATCGAGAATGTTAGGTGTAAAATGGTACTCAGTGCTACAAAAGAATTAGACTTAGTTAATTTTGATGAAGAAATAAAACAACTCATGTGCCAATTAGGCTTATCAGGCAAAGTAACATACAACGAAATTAAGGAAGAAAATGAACACATTGAAAGTTGGTGATAAAGCACCACAATTCACCCTACAAAACCAATCTGATGAAGCGGTGTCTTTGGCCGATCATGGCGGTAAGAAAGTACTAGTTTATTTTTATCCTAAAGCAATGACCCCAGGGTGCACTATTCAAGCTCAGGGTTTGCGAGATATAAAAAATGATTTAGACAAACACAACGTTGTTGTTTTGGGTATCAGCCCTGACGCAGTAAAACGGTTACCTAAATTCATTGAAAAAGAATCATTGAACTTCACTCTATTAAGTGACGAGGACCATGCCGTAGCTGATGCTTTTGGAGTGTGGGGTTTGA
>JAWUVZ010000060.1:0-13529 GCA_034112105.1 Glaciecola sp.
GTATAGCCTTCCAACCTTTGGCTCCGGATAAAACGGCAGACATGGTAAGAAAAATGATATCCAGCAAATCATAATGCTTGTTGATATCGATACGGTTATCTTCGATGTTTTCACATAATTCTAAAAATGACATAAAACGGGCTACATGTAAGTGAACTTAGGCGATCTGATCTGTCATTCGGTATAAAGTTCCCTAGTCTTTATATCATTACGTGATCAATATCCTGCTTTTTATAACTTTAAGTGTGATCCGGCCCTGATCATGCCGCCCATTCACGGCTTATTTAGTTGTTTTTATTATAAAAAGTGTATAGGGATTTATTTGATACTCCCCTTTATACCCCCAAACAAAACAGCTTAATGTTAAGTTTAACTAAATTGTGCAAAAACGCTTTAATCATTATTAGACTTCTTAACAAGTACTATGTCACTTTCATATTGAGACAATTGATAGAAACTAATCAAATCTTGTTTTGGTGACACGTGAAAATAGCGGATTGGCAATGGCTTTTTCTGTCTTATTGACAAGATGCGAGAGTGAATTTTGGTATTCACCTTATAGTTATGAACGTCGTATCCAGATTCTGATGATTCTTGCCAATATACGCCATCATCGAATACAACTAAGTTCCCCCACGCCGACCAAGTAACATACGGCTTGATAATTTTTTCTGTTTTGGCTGTTCTATCATAAACCCATAGACTCGAATCTAATTTCAACAAGTAAAGGTGTGCTCCATCGGACGACGCCGCCACGCTAATAACATTCTTAAAATCGAGCGACTCTTCCGTTGCGGTAGGTATGTCATAGCTCCAGACTTGAGGTGAAAAGCTTGTCGGCGTTGAATAAATTAGTTTCGTGTCATTTTCTCCCCAAACTGGATACATTAACGTATCGTGATTCAGATTAATCTGTCGTTTGGATTGAGTAGAAACATCGTAAACAAACAGCTCTCCACCACCTAGTTCAATGAGTAGATTCTCACCGGAAGGTGACCAACGAAAATTGACGATATCGTTTTTCTCAACCAAATCTAGGTCCACAATAGATTCTTGTTCTTGTGAATTAATCCAAAGTTCGTGAGTGCCCGTTCTGTTAGAAAGAAACGCAAAAACGCCTGTTTGGGGGCTATATTCGTGGTAATAGTCGAAATATTTAGACGCGACAACTTGTTTTGTGGCATTAAGCTGTTGGTCGTTGTGAAATTCTTGTACGTAAGACGTTATCGGAACTTGATAGATATTTGATTGAACAAAAGCCTGAACAGCTACAATTTCATCGCTAGTTGGTTGGATATCTGGTTGACTCAACATTACATTCGCTTGAAACAAATCACGTTTCGTCCCGTTTGCATCAATGACCGACAATTTGCCATGGTAATCATCACTCACTAACAAGCGTTGTTCATCAGAAAACCAAGCGAATTCATTGAATAAGTTAAACCCAGACAATGTATGGGTTACCTGTTTTTTGTCCAAAGAGAGTACTTTAATCTCTGCGTTAAATGGTCCGTTATGGCGTTCGAGCATGGCAATTTTCCTGTCTTTTTTTGCAACAGCGAAAGAGAATGGATAATGGCTAGTGATTTCTCTTTTAATGCCTGAGCTGACTTGCACTTGATACAGTTTATGTTCGCCTAAGGTCTCTATATTCCTATCAGTGAATAAAAGTGTATCCTTGTCTAACCAAGATAATTGACCTTCATTATTGTGACCACACTCAGTAATGACACTACCTTGCTTTAACTTTTCATTTGAATCAAAAAGGCTGACATTAACAGTACATTTTGAATTCGTTTTGTGAAAATACGCGATTCTTTGTCCGTCATGTGACCATGTCGCAGACAATTCACTGCCATGAAAATCACTTAACACCTTATGCTGTTTTTGTTTTATAGAGTAGAGTCTAAGATCAAAGCCTGTTTCGCCAGAATATTGGCTATACAGTACGTAATGACCGTTGGGTGAAAAACTAGGATCTCGCTCTATTTCTGGGCCGGATGTAATCGGCACAATGCGATTATATTGTTCAATCCTTTTACTGAAAGTGGCATTGTTTACATAGTCGAAAAACCAAAAGCCTATCAAAAATAAGCAAATGAAAGTAGCAAGAAATTTAGGTTTTATAATAGCCTTGTTTGGGCGTATTTTATTTTCTTCAGGTAGTTGGGGTTGAACAATATCGATTGCAATTGAGGGGGTTGAAGTCACTTGTGCAATAAGTTGATAGCCCTTCTTTAAATGAGTAACAATATAACTGGGATTATTCGAGTTATCTTCTAAGGCCTTTCGCAGCATCGCAATAGTTTTAGTTAGCGTATTTTCATTAACAACAACTTTTTGCCATACCTCAGTTAACAACTCATCTCTGGAAATAACAGCCATTGGCTTTTTTGAAAAGTACAATAAAAGCGCCATGCATTGTGGCTCAATAACCTTAGATTTATCTTCATTTATTAGGCTATTTTCTAAAGGCAACACCAACCAAGCGCCAATACGCAATGAGTCATTTGGTAAATCTGTCACACACTAACCTTCATTAGAACCATAGAAAAAAACCTTCAAACAGGGATATATCCAAACTTCACCATGATTTCACATGAAATTCATGCGTTTTATCTTGATTCAAGTCAGTGTGCGCATGGTCTCATAATTTAAACCGTATTACAGGAATCCCAATGTATAAGAAACGAACAAAAATAACCTTAATTATATTGCTTTTGTGTTTTTCAGCTACATTCATTGCTTACTTGGCTTTTGAGCCCGAGTTATATGCACTTGAATGGAAGCCATTGCCAGAAATAAAAGACGACATTGGCGAAAGTGAAACATACTTAACGCAATACGCAAGCGCCATTGAGAAAGCTAATTTGAAAGTGCTACAAGGTAGGAAAAAACTCGGTGTACCGGGAATTTCGATTGCAGTGGGAGTAAATGGAAAAAAGGTGTGGGCTGCAGGATACGGTTATGCAGACTTATCAACACAACGGCCAATGTCATTAGTATCGAAGTTTCGTATTGGCAGCACGTCAAAAGCATTAACATCATTATTACTTGGCGAACTCATTGAAAGTAATGCAGTAGATTTAGACATGCCCATTACTCACTATTTGCCGCACTTGCCACAATCGATGAATAAGATTACCAGTAGGCAGCTTGCTAGCCATTCGGCCGGAATAAGAAACTATGATATTTGCTGGTGTCTCCCTATTTCAGAATACTTTAATAACAATTCATTTGATTCAGTTTCTGATGCTTTAGACACATTTATCTACGACCCTTTATTGTTTGAACCCGGCAGTCAGTTTTCTTACAGTAGTTACAATTATACTTTGCTTAGCGCAGTGTTGGAAAAAGTGGGAGTAAACTCATTCGTAGAATTGATGCAACAGCGTGTTTTCAAGCCATTTAACATGCCAAATACCGGCGCAGAAAATGATTTTCAATCAACTCAAGAAATGGTCAGCTTTTATAATATCGGCTACGGACATTTTCAAGAATCATTTCCCGTAGATACCAGTAATAAATTGGCCGGTGGTGGTTTTGTATCGACACCTAGCGATTTAGTCAATATGGGCAATTTATTGCTATCGAACAAGCAACTAAAACCGTCTACTTTGCAACAATTATTTGAACCTCAAAAGCTAACAACTGGTGAAATAAATAGCCAACAATATGCTCTAGGCTGGCGTCGTTCTGAAACCAATAAAGATTTCGCTAATAAAGGCCCAATGACATTTGTTCACCATGGAGGAGTTGCAACAGGCAACAGCTCTTTACTCATCTTATTTCCGGAACAACAATTTGTTATATCAGTATTGATAAATGGAAACATCGTGAATTTTGGCGATTTATGGAATGCGACATTTGACATCGCTGAAGAGTTTATAAAGGACTAAACAAGCTGAGCAGCTAAAAGATAGAAAAAGCCCGAACATCGCTGCTCGGGCTTTCTGAGCCTTTAGTAGACTAAGCGGTAATAGAAAAATCTATTACATCATGCCGCCCATTGGGCTGTATAGCATTGATATTAAATGAAAAATAAAAAGCGTTAAAAACGGTACCCCACTTTACACCCCCTCTAATCATGCAACCCTATGCAACTTCTAGATAGGTAGCCAAATAAACTATGCCACTTCGGATACCTTAAACAACAAGTTTTGCGCAAGATACTTTTCATTTTAGTCTTTAAATAACTCTTGAAACGATCTTTCTGGATTTTGTAAAAACGACTTTGTAATTGTGTAGTGCTCTGTGTCTCGATACTCAACCTGCGTTAAACCTTCGTCCGACACCTGATAAATTGTGGCATCAGGATATGCCATTAACATAGGTTAATGGGTCGCAATTATGAACTGCGACTGTTGATCGCAAAGTTGCTTTATCCTAGCAAGCAAGACTAACAATCGAGTAGGCGACAAAGCCGCCTCAGGCTCATCTAAAATATAAACACCGTTACCACCAAATCGATTCAAAACAAGCGATAAAAACGATTCCCCATTTGACTGTTGGTGTGGAGAATTACCCCCGTACGAATTGATAATCGGCGGCCCTCCCATGGGATCGTCGTCAAGCTGCTCTATGTGAGTTGCGACATTATAGAAGCTCTCTGCTCTTAAAAAGAAACCATCCTTTGCTTGTTTATAAGATTTGCTTAACCTAATGCTATCACTCAAAATTGAATGTGAGGCCTTGGTCGAAAAATTAAAATTCTTGGTGCCTCCTTCAGGGTTAAAGCCGTAGGCAACGGCAATGGCTTCAATCAAAGTTGATTTACCACTGCCATTTTCGCCAATTATAAAGGTAACTGGCTGCTTAAATGCAATTGATTTAAGATTACGGAGCGCACCCACATTATATGGGTAAGTTTGCGCATCTCGCAGAGTACCTGGCCTTAATGCAACATTTTGAATGTACGGAAACGCTTCCATTTAGTGCTTGTCCTTCGTCATTAAGTCCATAAGTTTAGGGTTAACAAATAACTTTTCTTTTCCTAACGATACCTCCTTCAAAACGCCGATTTGGGCGAGTTGCTTTAAATATACAGAAGCCGTTTGGCGTTTAGCGATATCTTTTTCAACTAGGTTACTTATTCTGCAATAGGGTTGTTCAAAAATAATCTGAACAAGCTCATGACTGTAAATTTTAGGCAATTTATTACGAATATATAGAGCTGTTTCATCTACTAACTCTTTAATAGCTGTAATTTTTGCACAAGTCCAAGTAGCTGTTTCTTCTACGCCACGCAACATGAATAACAGCCACTGCTCCCAATTACCTTGACTAGTAACGTCATTTAGAAAGGAATAGTAATCTTGTTTATTCTGAACGATAAAGCGACTTAAATATAAAATTGGCAATGTAAGCAGGTTTTGATCGATCAAATAGAGCACGTTTAAAATTCGGCCTGTTCGTCCATTACCGTCATAAAACGGATGGATTGCTTCGAATTGATAATGGCTAATAGCCATTTTTATCAGAGGGTCGATTTCATCTCTATCATGTAAAAAGATTTCCCAATTTTTCAGTAAATCTTTAATGACATTTTCACCTGAAGGTGGTGTATATACAATTTCACCTGTCGTGTGATTACCAATAACAGTGCCCGGTAGTTTGCGTAACGTCATTTCAGTGTTCTTTAACGTACTGCACACTTCAACAGCTGTGGATGTGCACAAAGGCCTACTACTTAGTTGAACAAACCCTTGGTATAGAGCCGTTCTATATCTTAACGCTTCTTTGGTGGCATTATCTGCGCCAGTGTCTTCTTGTGAGTATTTGAATAAGCTGTCGGTGGTAGTGACTATGTTTTCAATTTCTGAACTATCTTTAGCCTCTAGCAATGGTAATAGATTAATTAACAATGTTTGATTAGGTATAAGCGCGCCTGCTTGCTTTAACTCAGCCAAGGCGGCACGAGCCAAAATACATGCCTTCAGAACGGCTTTCGTTTCAACAGCTTCTAGTGCTGGTGGTAGTAAAGGAAGCTGGTTATGCGGTTGATTGGCATGAAACGTCATGTTTAAATTCCCTTAAAATTTCGACACGTTATATCTTATTGCCAGTTTATGTCGATTCAATCAACATAACAAGTTCAAGTGTCGATTTTCATACATTTATTCGACACGTTCTCATGATGTGTCGAATAAATTAGTATTTAAACTACAACACAATAATTCGGACAAGCTTACCGTATATCCCACATATAAGTCTTTTTATGTCATTAAAAAAGCCCGCAGACCATAAAATCTGCGGGCTTTAAAGCTTTCTTATTGCAACACTAATTACAAGAGCGCAATGCTATGCACGGCTATGCATTTACATCATGCCGCCCATGCAACACCCAACTAGTTGATAATTAATTAAGAAATAAAATATACAGCATGGGATACCCCGCTTTATACCCCTACTAATTAAGGGACTTAATTAAACAGTTAAAATTTGATGAAATAAGGTGCTTATTAAACATTTCACCCTGTATCATCATTATTCCAACAGTGTATAAAGTTGTTACGACTCATTATCTGCATAGCCACCTAAGAACTGCGTCCGCTAATGGTAGTTTCCTAATATTCCAATTTATATACCAAAGCTAGCCTGTAGACCTATCGTATTAAAGTCTACAGGCTAGCTTTGGACTTTTCGCTAAAATGGGCGCACACACCCTAGAATGTGAATTATTACCATATATTTTTTACAACATCAGTCGTCATCATTGTCGTGGATTGACTCATTTGCAACGAAGTAATCGTTTTAAATTAGTTATCCGAATTATCATCATCAGAATCTTGATCTGTAGTAGTAGAACTACTTGCCGCTGGTAAAGGTGTATTGATATTGTCAACTGGTGCCACGCCAACTATTGAAGTGGTTCCTACCGCAGTGTCAGATTGAGCAACACTCTTAACTAAATTGAGTGTTTGAATATACAGATCAAGCGCCTCTTTTTTATTCAAGTCTAAATTCATTACCATTTCGCAAGTACGATACATTACTTCGCGAGTGATAAGTACCGCAGGGCTTCGCCCACCTAAAGAAACCGCACCACGTGACGCCCCCTCATTAAGACTCTCACTTTTTCCAATAACAGAAGCTCCAAGACCGACACTAGCACTTGCTGTATCGGCAACATCTGACATACGAGAATCACAAAAATGTTCTCTAGAGTTACGTGATTTAACAAATGATGACTGCATAGCAGAGGTAGTCGAATAAACCTTCACGCCACCCAAAGAATCTGTGATACTGGGCGTCGGTGGCGTCACTGAACAACCTGTAATGGCAAACAATGTGGACAATATAAGTGCTAAACGATTTTTACTGAAAAATCTATTCATGTTATTCCTGTTTTTATGTATAAGCATTTACTGCTGAACGGTTAGAAAAGAATATTTTTTTAATCTGTTGTACGAGATGTCTTAATTCAGGGTGTCTTATTTTTGTTGATACCAACCAAAGTAGAATAAAAAAGAGGCTGTAAAAATAAGTGTTTAATTAGAATAATTTAATAACCCATAGCAACATGCTAACGCATGTGCCACGGATCGAGATGTTTTTAAGCTTGTGAACTTTAGATTATAAATTGTTCACATGGCATTTCTTTTTTATATAGTCATTATAATCGGCATCGATCATCAACGATGGTTCGATAGTTCCATACTGCTCAAATCTAATATATTTTGGATCATCATTACCAATTTTTATATAACCAGCTCTGTGATCAGATTGACGCAGCAACCAATACCTCCCTTCTTTCGGTATATCTAATTTATGGGACACTCCTCTTTCTTCAAAACTGCCATTAGAATATTCTCTGCTGCTGCCAGTTTGTGTTATTACTTTGTTATATAGTTTTGCTTCAACGTCCACAGACGCCGACATGACACCATAACTAGCTTCTGCACTTACATTCACTTTAATTGATTTTTTATTTGTAGTTTCGACATTCTTCGTATCTACACCACCAACACTGACTTTATTTCTTATTATTGAATGAAAAGCAGTTTTATATTGACCCGCACTTTGTTGCCCCAACTCGGTCGCATTATAAGCGGTGGATCCGTTCCAGCTGCCATTTGGATTACAGCTATCCCATTGTCTCACTACATTTATGACATGGGTATCTTCTACTGTTTTCAATCGACCTGAATCTTGTTTAGTATCATCTACCCACATATTTTGACCACTAAAAAAAGTTTCTACTTTGCTTATGCCTTTTTTACTCACTTTTATGTAGCCTATCTGCCACCCATCTGAACCACTCAATCTTACTCGAACACCTATAATATCGCCTAAGTCTACATTTGTAGTAACAGAATAGGTATCTGTCTGGTTACGTTCAAAGTCATTGTATTTTGGCTTATCTAACTTGAATTCCCTTGTGTCATTTAATGCTCCTAACACTGTAAAGTATAGGTAGTCATCGGTTTTAGAATTTTTACCATTGGCTGTTTTTATCGTTAATGTAAGTATGTCTGTTTTTGCATGTACGGGTATTGAAGTGACGAAAAAAAATGTTAGCATAACGCCTATTATTTTTTTCATAAGACTATTTTGGAGATTATGTTTTTGCATTGTTGATCCTTTAAATTTTTTTTATGGTAGTGGTAGAATAAAACGTCATCTTTCGCTGAATTTTATTTTTTATTAATTAATGCACTTATAAACCTGCTTAAAAACACATTACTAGTTTCTACATTGTATAGATTAGCGCGGGAAGGGGGCGGGAGTTTGTAACATTGGGCCAATAACTTGAATTAATGGGCCAATGTTTAAAAGCCCTCTAATAATAGGGGTTGCAGGGTGTCTCTTAAAATGAATAGAAGTGATTTAGTGGTGAATAGTTCTTATTTGACTCCCTTTAACACGCTATCTTCTGCGGAAGTAGGAGACTTGCCATAGAATTTTTTAAAGGTTCGAGAAAAATACGATAAACTTTCGTAACCTGTTCCATAGGCAATTTCGCTAATATTAAGTTTGTTTTCATTGAGTAATTTAAGGGCGATCTGCATCCGAACATCGGTGATAAATTGGCCTGCAGATTGCTGGCATTCTTGCTGACATTTGCGGCTCAGTGACCGTCGACTCAACGCCATGGCTTGTGACAGTGCGTCAATATTAAAGCCCGGATTAGTCAAATTTTGCATGACCTCATTTCGCATTTTATCCGCGAAACTATCCTCACTTTTATCTGTTATAGATTTCGTTGTTAATGACAAGGCTAGTTCGGCTTGAATTTCTTCGCGGATCATCTTCCGGTTTCTAATTAATCCATCGATTCGGGCTATCAGCTCAGAAGTATCAAAAGGTTTACTCATGTAGTCATCTGCACCGGTTTGTAAACCTTCGACTGTTTCACGTTTACCTGATTTTGCGCTCAGCATAATAATGGGAGTGGTACTGGTGAGTTTGTTGTTTCTGATTTCAGCGAGCATTTCTAAACCGTTCATTTTTGGCATCATCACATCAGAAATGACTAAGTCGGGCAGCATCGATAACGTTTTAGCCAGACCTTCAGCGCCGTCACAAGCTTGAATAATACGATAATAGCCTGATAGTTTGAGTGAGATAAATTGGCGTAGCTCAATATTGTCGTCAACCACCAGTACCGTAGTAACATCTTCTTCGTTTTGAGAAAGTGTGTCTATTGTGAGTGCCTCATTGGCAATAAAGGCTGGTAATTCCACATCAGGTAAAATTGGCATTTCATTAACACTAGGCGAGGTGATGTTTTCACGCAACTGCGCAGGTTCAAAGTGCTCATGGCCGCGTTTTAGCCACAATGTAAAGCAACAACCTTGACCAAGCTGACTGACCAAGTCGACTTGCCCGTGATGCAATTCCATTAGTTCTCTAATTAACGCTAAACCAATGCCTGTACCTGGTTGGCTGACTTTCTCTGATGATTTTCCCTGATAAAATCGCTCAAATAACTTAGCTTGCAATTCAAGTTCAACCCCAACGCCGTTATCTTTAACTTGAATGCCTAGCCGTGACTGTTGTTTGACTATTGAGATAACTATCTTGGTTTGTGGACCACTGTATTTAATGGCGTTAGACAGCAAATTGGAAATACATTTGTCCAACTGATCCCGATCGAAATACACTAAAGCGGGGTCTTGGGAATTGTGTATTGAAATAGTCTGCTGATGTTGCGTTGCCCACTGGTTGAACCTTGGCACTACTATATTGATAAGCTCAGCAATGTCGTATTCGGCTATGTGAAGGGGAAATTGTCCCGCATCTAAGCGATTAATATCTAAAATGTGTCCTACCAATCCAAGCATTTTATTGGCATTTCTCAGCGCCGTTTCTACTGGAAAAGCCACCCCTTGCTGAAGCTCTGGATGTTCTCTTAATAAATCTTGCAATGGCGCAATAGTCAATGTCAAAGGCGTGCGAAATTCATGAGATACATTGGCAAAAAAACGTTCCTTTAGAATTTGTTGTTGTTCTAGCTCATCTACCTTGCTGCTAATTTCTCGGGTTCGTTCTGCGATAGTATCCTCTAACATCAGGTTCTGCATCTGTAACTGACGAATACGCCAGCGTTGGGTTAACCAGCCAGTCAAGGTTAATAAACAGATAAGGGCTAGCGCATAAATCGCCCAAGCTAATTGACTCAAATACCAAGCAGGTTTAACGTAAAACATCAGTTCACTTTGATAAGTCCGCTGCCAGTCATCCTTTGCTTGCACTTGGAACTGATAGTCGCCACCGGGCAGCAGGGTATAGTCTTTAAAATGTTCCGTTGACCATTCGCTCCAGTTGTTATGACCACTACTTAGTAATCTTTTTCGATACAGAGTGGGATTTAGCATACTGCTATTGGTCAATGCAAATTCGATGCGAATGGAGTTATTGGTCTGATCAAGTTTGATAGAGTCAGTAGCCAAAATTTGACCACCATCAATAACCGATTTATTGTCAAGATTGGTTATGTAACGTGTATTTAATTTACCTTTGACTGGCATATGCTCAGCTAAGTCGACATTTGCGCGGTACACTTCCCCCGAGTTTTGCGCAAACCAAATAATGTCATTGGATGTACTGGAAAAATCCTTGAGACCAGCACTAGCAAAAGGATCAAACAATTTCGAATGCTCAATCCAAACGCCGTTTTTGTCTTTCTCAACATAACCATTTTGTTGCCCTATGCGGTACCAAATACGCCCTTTGTCATCCTCAAAAATACGAAACACATCTTCTTTAGGGGTCGTAAAAATTTCAGGGAATCCAGACATAAACTGTAATGCCGGTGTGCGATCTTGCCGATAATCCATTAGGCCATTGCTAGTGGCTATAACCACGCCAGATGATAATTTAAAAGGCATAACGTTGCCCGGACCTAAACCATCGGTGTTGATAAACTTGTTGACTTTAGTTTGTCGATCTGATGACTGTGCGTTTTCAATACGGTATAGTTCCTGGCTAGAAGTGCCCGCCCAGATAACGCCGTTATCTTCGATGGCGACAAATTCCAACTCATCAACTGTGTTGGCAACCTTATTTGAAGTCCACTGACCATCGATGTATTCAACAAGAAATAATCCTTCATAAGTACTGACCACAAGAATGCCTGTTACCGGGTCAATTTTTAACGATCTCGCCCAGCCTGTTTGAAGAACATTCTTAAATAGTTGATTAGGGGTATCGATAGAGCGCGTGAATAGCCCTCCTGAGCCGCCGTAAATAAAATGGTTTTTATATTCCAAAGCATCGAAGTAAATCTCATTACTGGCAATCAAAGGTTCGAACGCTGCGGGCGCGTAACCTGATTCCCCTAGTTTAATTTGGAATATGCCATCTCCGGTTGCAACAAGTTTTCCGTCAATAGGCACTAATCTGTCAATAATAGTGGATTGGCTTCCTGGTTTAAATGCACTGACTCTGTGTGGTGGGATCATTTTTGTGACGTTTGGAGTTCCGGATAACCAAATGTTGCCTTGTTGATCCTCTAACACCGAATAAAGCCTATCTGAACCTACGTTGTGCTGTTCAAGATATTGGGCAACCAGCTGCAATGATCTGTCAAGAATGAATAGTCCGCCGTTTACGGATGTCAAATAATAATAACC
Organism: Glaciecola sp.; assembly: GCA_034112105.1. GTDB lineage: Bacteria > Pseudomonadota > Gammaproteobacteria > Enterobacterales > Alteromonadaceae > Glaciecola. Next base: position 12,078 of record JAWUVZ010000060.1, read on the forward strand.
ATCATGAGTTTGAATCGCATTATAAAGGTGATTATCTGGGCCAAATTGCTGTTCATCGATTCGTTGTTCAAGGGTGTTTGTTAGCTTTTCAAAAATACCGTCTGAAGAGGTAACGACTATCAGCTTATTGTTATTATTATAAAAAACACTGCGTATAAAGGCTTTTGTAGGTAACACTAAGTCGGTATTTTTAATTTTAAATACAGGGGTTGCAAATGAGGTATCTACATTTATTTTATACAATGACTCGTCATTAACAGTTTTGAAAACAAACCCGTCATCTAAAGCGAAGATACGATGCTTACCACCAGGGGCAACTTTTACGATGTGGACTTGTTTTCCATCCCAAAAGTACAGTGCTTCATTAGTGACAAACATTACACCATCTTTATTGGCTGCAGTTGACCACACTTCACCAAATTGACGTTGCTCAACAGTCCAATCTTCGACTAAAGAAGTGAACTGGAGTATGCCTAGCTCATTGGGCTGATAAACACCTAAATCGTCAATGGTGCCTACATAGATATCTCCATCTCGCCAATGGCTTATTGACCGAACTCGTGAATTATTAGGTGTATTATACAGATGCCACTTTTCACCGTCCCATTCGATGATGCCTGTCCCTGTTCCTGAATAAATAAGGCCGTTTTCAGTCTGGGTTAGGTACCAATTTTGGTCGCTACCGCCATGTTCTTTCATACCAAATATTTGCGTAATAGGAAGGCCTACTTCACTATATTGGTTAGCTTGAACCACATTGATATAAACAAGAAAAACCAATACAAGCAGTTTACATTTATCCATAAATACAAAAAAGCATTATAATTCCTTAAGTGATTTGTATGCAGGGTACGTGATATTAAGTTATTTACAATACAAAACTAAATACTCATCGTTTTAGTTTTAGTTTTAGTTTTCAAACAAATAACTTCGTAAACTTTTATGTTATCAATACTCTGATTCATTTGTAGGGCAGCTAGGGCGCGATTAGAGGCCATAAGATAATGATTGATGCTTTCCTCCTGTTTGTCGAAACAGCTGCCTTTAGCTAAATGTTAATAATGAGCTAAGAAAAACCCAAACTAAGATTAAAATTATATCTCGCTTTGTGCCCAAAGCGCCTCAGAATTTAATACCTAAAATCATATTAATCTAATGTCCGCTTTGGTACTTTCTAATCAAATTAGAATTTTTGACTTTATAAATTCCTGATGAAATTTAGAACAATTCTATTATATAACGCAGGGCTGATATCGTTCCCAAATTATCGCTCGTTGTTGTGCATTGTAATAAATTCTTTTTCTCATTTTCATGGTAACGCCTCCGCTTTACTTTAGTATAGCGTTGCATTGACCAATTGAACTCACATATCAAAGAAGGCATTAGGTTTGACGGGAAGATATATTTCATTACCCACTACCAATTCATAATAAAAGTGTTATTAGATATTGA
>JAWUVZ010000061.1:0-14473 GCA_034112105.1 Glaciecola sp.
CTTGAAATTACTCTCGTGTATCGATGTGAGAGTAGTTTACATATTACTCTAGATGGAGAAAAAATGACTACTTCAACAAATAAAATTCAAGGTTTTGCTAAGCATGATTTAGCTGGCAGCTTAAGTAATCAAAAGTTCCAATTGATACTTTTTCCTACAGAGCAATGTAATTTCAGATGTGTATATTGTTATGAAGATTTTGAAATTGGCAAAATGCCAGACTGGTTAGTGGAAGCCACCAAAACATTTATCAGCAATAAAATCCCTCATCTTAAATACTTGTCTTTAAGTTGGTTTGGAGGAGAGCCTTTATTAGCCAAGGATATTCTATTTAACGTCGCCGAACACAGTCAAAAGTTAGCGAAAAAATACGGCTGTAAATTATCAGGTGATTTAACTACTAACGGTTTTTTACTAGATGTTAAAACACTTACTAAACTTGTGGAGTTAAATCAAAACCGCTTTCAGATATCTATTGATGGTGATAAAGAATCACACGATAAAACACGATTAACACGCAATGGTCGTGGTAGCTTTGATAAAATTTGGGCCAGAATGTTAGATGCAGCAAGTACTGAACTAGACTTTTCAATAACATTAAGAGTTCATGTTACCGATTTAAACCATGACAGTGTTTTAACTTTTTGTGAAAGATATGATGCTACATTAAAAAGTGACAAAAGATTTAAGTTGTTTTTTAAAGCAATTGAAGATTTAGGTGGTGATAACCAAGCATCAATAGAAGCTCTTACGTCACAACAATCGGCCAAAAGCTTAGTTAAGGAATTAACCGAACGATATTCAGAAACTGCACTTAGTTTAGGTTCGAAAAGTCATTATATCTGTTATGCCGGGAAGCCAAATTCATTAGGTATTCGGGCCAATGGAAATCTAAATAAATGCACCGTTGCCTTAAATGACGATCGCAACTCAGTGGGTAAAATAAATCCAGATGGTACGCTCACTTTAAACAATGAAAAATTTAGCACTTGGATAAAAGGCTTCACTACACTTGATAGTTGGCAGATGGGCTGTCCTTTAAGCTATATGGACAATAATAGTGTAGTAGGCGATATCTCAATAAAAAAAGTTAGTTAATGGCATGTCCATTGTTAATATGTTTCGAAAAGAAGCACTCAGAAATCAATATAAGTCTAGCGATATAGGAAGGTCACTTATAAAACAACCTCATATTATCAATAACGCTATTTTAATCTTAATTATTGTTTTTATTGTGAGCTTTTTTATTGTTAATACCTTAACGTTTTCAACTAACAAAAATCATAAAATAACAGTCTCATCTGAACATTACACTCCGCTTATATACAGTCAAGTCGTTGTAATAAACAAGCATCATACAATAGATGGTGAACATGTTAAGAAAAGCCAAGCATTAATATCAATATCTACCTTAAGTGGTGTAAATGATTTAAAAAATGATTTAATACGTTCTCCCAGCGATGGTTTTTTCTTCCATGCAAAAATTGAAAAAAACATTCTGAAACCATTTGAACCATTAGGGTATTTACTAACTATCTCTGACGGTGGTGAGCTTTCTTTTTGGTTGGAAACCAACAAAAATACTCATGTAAAAGTAAACGATAGAGTTAAATTAATTGTTAATAGCCAGGTGATAAATGGAGTTATTACAATTGTAATTGGTAATAAATCCAATATACAAGAACAGAAAATATACATTAAGTTAGAGAGTGCTAACTATGGCTTGCTTTCCCCCACAGCTGATATAGAAATAATGCTTACTCAACAGCCTAAGAAAGTGATCAATTTAATTAAATAGTGAAAAGTGAATATGCGATTAAACGATTATATTGATTTTAAGTCTTCAAAATTGCCTCTTTTTCTACAAAGTGAGATGGCAGAATGTGGAATTACTTGTATAGCCATGATCGCTTATTATCATGGCTACAAAGTGAATATGTTAGCAATGCGTCAACGCTACCCTGTTGGAACACAAGGGACTACAGTTAAGCAAATTTTAAAAATAGCGGATGACATTGGGTTATCTGGTCGAGTATTAAAGCTAGAGCTAGGACAACTCGCAAAAATAAAAGGCCCAGCAATACTGCATTGGAACTTCAACCACTTTGTGACCCTTAACAGTGTGAATAGAAAAGGCATCACTATTCATGATCCCGCCAAAGGAAAAATTAAGCTGGATTGGAATCAAGTCTCAGATGCATTTACAGGTATTGCAATTGAACTCACTCCTACATCTACCTTTACAAGTGCTGATGAACGAATAAAAATGCCCTTAAATGCATTTATTGGCAATATAGAAGGGCTAGCATCATCATTATTTAAAATATTTATTATTGCTTTAATTCTTCAGTGTTTTCTTTTGATATCACCTTACTATATTAGAATTATTATCGATCATGGTATTCCTCTATCTGATAGTGGGGTACTGACTTGGTTGTTAATGGCTTTTATCATTGTCACTTTGCTCACAACCTTTAGTAATGTCGTTCGTTCAGCCGCGATTTTATATCTGGATAAAAATTTAGGCTTTCAAGTGAAAGCAAATATCCAGCGTCATCTGCTTCATTTACCCCTTTCCTTTTTTGAATCTCGCCATGTTGGCGACATTAAATCGCGCTTTGAGGCATTTAATGAGGTTCAACGTATGATAAGTCGAGGGTTTATTTCAGCGATAATCGAGGGCCTACTAGGTATTACAACGTTAATTATCATGTACTCCTATTCAAGTTCACTGGCTTTCATATCTTTATTATTTTTATCTTTAACCCTTATTATTAGATTTTACTTAACAGGTAAAGAAAATAAATATTTAGAGCAGGTATTGTCCAAGCAAGCTAAAGAAAGCAGCCATTTTTTAGAAACGATCCGAGCAATTATGCCTATTAAATGCTATGTCAAAGAGAGCACTAGGCTTTCCTCTTGGCTAAATTTATTTGCGGATACTACTAATGAAAATATAAAAAGAGAAAAAATAACCATTACGGCTGAAATCAGTCAAGATTTTATTAGTAAGATTGAGTATCTGATTGTCATTTTTATCGGTGCCACTTTAATAATAGATAAAGAGTTTACAATTGGTATGTTCATTGCTTTTCTTGCCTATAGGCAGCAATTTTCTAGTAGTACACAAACTCTAGTTGATCACATATTTAAATTTAGACTCGCCTCAACTTACTTGCGTAGAATGTCTGACATAGTAATGCAAAGCCAAGAGCAAGAGAGTAGCTCATTAACCATTACAAAAGAGCAAGCCAAGGGGCATATTGAAGTGCGTAACCTACATTTTCGCTACTCATCATCTTCCCCATGGTTATTCAAAGGCATTAGCTTCGAAATCAATGCTGGAGAATCTGTCGCCATTACAGGTCGCTCAGGCCTTGGGAAGTCATCGCTACTCAAGTTGATGATAGGGCTAATCCAAGCAGAGCAAGGCGATTATTTATTAGATGGAAACTCGATAAAAATGATAGGAATGCGAAACTTCCGTTCTCTGTGTGCGACTGTAATGCAAAATGACCAGCTACTAAACGGCTCTTTGATTGAAAATATCTCCTTTTTTGAACCCAAACCAGACCTCAATAACGTCATAGAAGCAGCAAAAGGTGCAGCTATATGGCAGGAAATACAAGATATGCCCATGGGCTTGCACACTCAAGTCGGTGATTTGGGAAGTGCTTTGTCGGGTGGTCAAAAGCAGAGATTGTTATTAGCAAGGGCTTTATATAGTCAGCCAATTATTCTTTTTTTAGACGAAGCAACAAGTCACTTAGACGTTGTCACCGAAAGGCTGGTTAATCAATATTTGAAAGCAAAAGAAATTACACGTGTCAGTGTTGCACATAGACAAGAAACAATTAATGCGGCAGATCGAATAATAAATCTCGAAGAGCTCATTGCAAGTCACACATTATCAAAAGCTATCTAGCTGAATGTTGTTAATAGCAAAAGGATCAACGATGCAAGTAACATCTAAGTTAGTTTATCAAGGGTTAATAGGCTTATCTGCCGTCATGTTAATTTCAGGATGGACAATAGGGTTTGCGGACAATGCGCAGAGTGTTTCACGCAACTCAATGACTATTGTAAAAGTGGAACGTGGAGATTTCTCAATAAAAGTAGAGGGTTACGGTTCGCTTCAGTCAATTAATAAAAGGCTGCTGACTTCAACAAGTAACGCCGTTGTCGATGAAATAAAGCTAAAAGCTGGTGCTAATGTTGAAGAAGACACGGTTATTCTTACTTTAAATAATCCAGAATTGGAAAGTAAACTTCGTCAGGCTTTGGCAAAACTTAAAAATGCAAAAACTCAAAAACGGCAAACCATTTTACTTCAGCAAAGAGAGCTCATAAATAATGAGTCCAGTGTATCTGAACTAGAAACGCAAGCAGAAATAGGCATGTTACAGGTTGAAGCCGAGCGTTCACTTGCCAAGTCAGGTATTGTTTCTGGGATCAGTGCCAAGAAAAATGAACTTCTAGTAAAGCAATTACTCAAGCAAATAAGTCTTGAAAAATCCAAAAGCGATAAACTGATCACAATGCAAAATGAAGCGTTGTCAATTCAAGATGATTTGATTGCTCAAGCTCAAGATGAATTTAGTGTCGCAAAATTAATGGTTGAGCAGTTATCTGTAAAAGCAGGGCTTAATGGTGTCATTCAAAGGTTATCTTTAAGTTTAGGGCAAAGTGTCACGTCTGGATCTGAGTTAGCTTTAATTGGCAGCCTTTCACCTTTAGTCGCAGAAATCAAAGTACCTCAAATCCAAGCCAACCTTATACAGGTTGGTATGACCGCAGAAATTAGTACACTGAATGATAAATTGCAGGGGCGAGTCATTCGGGTTGATCCGGTGATCAGTGACGGCGCAGTGCAAATCGATATTGAATTAGAAACAACTCATTCGGATAGCGTTAAACCGATGCAACAAGTTGACGCGACTATTTTTGCGAACGTACAAAGTGACGTGAATTATATTAACCGTCCCGATGGGGCGAGTGAAGGTGCCTACAGCACTTTATTTAGACTCACAAGTGACAATCAAGCTGTGAAAGTAAATGTTCAATATGGAAAGGCATCAGGTCAATTGATCCAAGTGCTTACAGGGGTAGAGCCAGGAGATAGGCTGGTCATATCAGCATTAGAATTACCTGATGACATTACAACAATCAAGATATCGGATTAAGGTAAACATGAATACTGAAATTTTAAGGGTAAATAACTTAAGCAAGTCTTTTTCAAATGGAGAGCATGTTAGCCAAATTTTAAAAGGGATCAGTTTTACTGTTTATGATGGTGAATTTATTTCCATATCGGGTCCTTCAGGTTGTGGTAAGTCAACATTACTTAACATTATGGGGTTGCTCGATACGCCTGAAAGTGGGGAATATTTCATCGATGGGCTTTTAGTTTCAGATATGGCCTCAAACCAGCGGGCTCAAGTAAGAGGAAACCGTATTGGTTTTGTATTTCAATCGTTCAATTTGATTGATGAAATGACCGTAGTCGAGAATGTAGCACTACCCTTAAAGTATCGAGGGGACTCACATTCTTCGCGTCATGCTAGGTCGTTAGATTGCTTAGATAAAGTAGGGCTTGCAGATAAAGCAAATCTATACCCGAATCAAATTTCAGGTGGTCAGCAGCAACGTGTATCCATTGCTCGGGCGCTTGCTGGCGATTCAGGGATTATGCTTGTTGATGAACCAACAGGGAATTTAGATTCAAAAAACGGTGATGCAATCATGGCTTTAATTCAAGACTTGAATAAACAAGGCACAACGATTGTATTGGTTACCCATGATCACCGATATGCCAATATGGCCTCTAGAAACATACAGCTAAGAGACGGCACAGTCGTCACAGAGGATCCCTCAGAAAACAGCTCACAGGTTGCTTAATTATGTTAAAAACAGCGGCGTATAATGCCTTTAAACGAGCCAGACAGTATTATTTTACAACCATATTTACTCTATCGGTTACGTTATCTATGATGCTCAGTTCATTTAGCTTGGTCGACTTAGTCTTTTTTGCCCCTTTACCATATCAACAAAGTGACAACCTATTTTTACTGGAAGGGATTATTAATTCAAAAGGCTTTTCTGGGCCAGCTACTAACTCTCAAGTAATGAATTATATAAAGAGTAAAAACACTGTTTTTTCTGACTTCGCCTCATATCACAAATGGTCTGACTACAAACTTTTAGATAAACCGTTAAGACCTGCCGTTGATGTGATACTTGCCTCAGACAACTTATTTGAAGTGTTGGGTGTTAAGCCCAAATTAGGCAGGCTTTTTAACAAAACTGAGGCACTGGGCACTAAACAAATGTCAGTTGTTTTAGGGTTTCGTGCATGGCAAACCTATTATCAAAGTAACCCACAAATAATAGGTAAAAAGATACAACTTAATCAACGTAGATTTACTGTAGTAGGTGTAGCACCTGACAATTTAGTGCTGCCTAGCTATAGCAATATTAATGATGCAATTTGGTTACCTTTAGATGCTGATGAAACGTTTGATCCCAAAACCTCAAACGGATTCATGGGGGCATATAAAGGAGTGGTTAGGTTAGCTCCCTCTTCATCGAGTCAAGAAGCAGCTAAGCAGTTAAATGCTTTATCAATTGAAGGCGCTAAGCTTTACGCCCAACATGTATTAAAAGATTTTACTGTTAGTTCTCATATCATATCTTTCGATGAGGCTCTCAAAGGCGACAGTGGTAAAATAGTATTAATGTTGTTGCTTGGAGTCTGTTTGTTAGTATTAATCGCTCTAATTAATCTCTCTAGTATGCAATTGGCTAAAGCCATCACCAAAATAAAACCTTTGGCGGTTAGCTTCGCATTTGGCGCTAGTAAAAAGCAGCTAATAATTGAAACCCTAAAACATAATATCTTGGTTATTAGCATTGCTGTTATTTTTGCTCTACTCCTTACTCAAATAGGTTTTATTTTCATTCAGGAACTAGCTGCCGATTCTATCCAAAGACTAGACACACTTTCTCTTAGCATTAACACCTTACTATTTTCTGTATTTTTAATATTGGTCATTGCATTGCTCTATACCTATATCGAGCTTAGCGTAGTGAAAGAAAAAAACTTGATGGATAGTTTACAAAGCAGTGGTAAAGGCACCGGAAAACAAATGAGTTCAGCAACAAGCCATTTACTGATTGGCTTACAGATATTGTTTTCTTTTTTAGTCTTGACGACTGCAAGCCATGTGGTGTTGATCACACTTTCAGAAGCGCTCAGAGATAATGGTGTCAACACAGAAAACAAATACTCCCTGACCATTAATTACAGTAATATAAGTAAATCGAACGAACGAATTAACCTTCACAAAGCGATTAGCCAGCAGCTCCTTTCTATAAATAGTGTTAGCAGTTTAGCCATTACCTCAGAATCAAGATTGCCTAAACATAACAATGTTGAACAGGTTTATGATGAGAATGGTCAATATATAGCCCAAACAAGAAAAAGTTTAGTTAGCAAAAACTACTTCAGTGAATTAAGCCTAGACGTTACGGGGAAAACGTTTAACAAAGGTGATGAAGAGCTTGAAAATTACCCTATTATCATCAATCAACGTCTGGCTAATTTGTTGGGTAAAAGTCATAGTCAAGTTTTAAACAAAAAACTTAGTTTTGACAATAAAGTGTATTATTCAATTATTGGAGTGGTGAGTAATACTTATGTTCCTGGCAGCCCTGAAAGTGAATACTACGAAGTATTCACCCCTCAAAAATATCCCGGGTGGAGGCAGTTTTCATATTTACTGACCGTAGCAGATGAGCCCGACTTAATAAGTCAAATACAAGAAACCATTAGGAAAGTTGATACACGCTTAGATATAAATAACTTAGAATCGTTAACAGAGCAATTTGATGAAAAAAGGAAGCGTCATATTAATGCTGCTTGGTTGGCGATAGTTTTAGCGGCCACTTCATTATTAATGGTGTGTATAGGCGTCAACGGTATTGTCAGTTATTTAATTAAAGTGCGTCGTTATAGTTTGGGTGTAAAGTTATCTCTGGGCGCTGATAATCTGAAGCTTTTAAAAGAAAGTATAATAGAGTTGATGCAGCCGATAACAATGAGCCTAGTGCTGGCATTCTCGATTGCATTTCTAATTATTGGTTATTGTATGTCATTACCAGATATAGCTTTACCTATCAATTGGTTACTAACATCGGCAATTTGGTTAGGTTTATTTATAATGGCTATTATTGCCAGCTTTTTTCCTATTAGTAAAACGTTACGACAAGACCCTATTAAGGCGTTACGCAATGAATAATATTTTTATGGGGTTTATTATTCTAATTGCTGCTATTAACCCTGTAGAAGCAAACCTTAAAAATACCGATAGATGGAATAGTTTTCTTAAATCAACAGAGCAAGAAATAGTTGCATTGGCGCCTAGTGGTGAGTTTGCTTTGTTTTTACACCAGATCAAGTATCAATCGATTGAATATTTATCTCAACCCCGGATGCCATTAGCGGGTCTAGATTTTTATCTGCAGCTTGCCAGTCGCACTGACACGCCACAATATAGTCATGCAACTTTAGTTAATATAGCTGATAGTTCTCAAATAAAAATTTTTTCTAAAGAAGGGGTAATCATAGATTTTAGTTGGTCACCTGACACCGAAAAAATTGCTTTTTTGATCCAAAATGAAACTGAAATTCATTTGTGGTTACACAATATAGATACAAATACTTCGAAAAAACTAGCTAAGGTTAACTTGTCTGCAAGGATAGGCAATAGGCATTTAAGATGGTTACCTAATAGTCAGGCAATAGTTGTTAAACAGCGAAGCGCTTTCGTCGAAAAATCCCAAGTTTTGAGAAGAGAGCCTCAAATAGAATCATCTGAGCTACAAGTTAGTCAAGGAAAGACTTATCAAAACCTGTTAGTGAGTGAAGGCATGAAAGAGCAATTTATAGAATTAGCTCAAACGAAATTAGTGATGATATATTTAGATGGAAAAGTAACTGCCTTAACAAAAAATGAGCTATTTGATAACTTTTCAATTTCTCCAGATGGTAATTATCTCTTGTCGTCTATTATCCCCAGTATTATTTCTTCTTACCTACCTTATAAAAAATGGGGTAGAACTTATAAAGTAATTGACTTAAAAAACCCTGAGTTAACTCACACTCTACCTAGTTTAAATAATTCAATAAACCTACCTAAATCAAAAGATAGCGTAGCTATTGGAGCAAGGTTAGTAAAATGGTTACCGTTTGAAAAATCAACTGTATCTTGGGTAGAGGCTAGCGATCAAGGAGATATGTCATCACAGCAGACCTATCATGATCATATATATAAACTTGAGAGTCCATTTAAACAAAGTAAAAAATTGTTATTACAAGCTAAGTGGAGAGTACATGATGTTCTATGGGGGTATTCTGGTAATGGCGTCCTGCAAGAATGGCGTTATGAAACTAGACAAGCAAGAACAACACTTATAAGTAAAGATTCATCGATTGTTACCTTTATTCATCAAAGGGATTATAGGGATAAATATAATGACTTTGGAGACCCTCATACTAGACGGACTCCTGAGGGCTTTGAAGTATTGTTCGAACAAGGTGAAATGTTGTTTTTCTTTGCTTCAGGTCAAAGTGAAGACGGTATGAAACCATATGTAAAGTCTTATAATACTGCAGAAAAAAGCGAAAAGACTGTATTTATCAGTCACAATGACTATGTAGAAATACCTTTAGCAATAAAAGGCAATCTACTTATTATCCAACAACAAAATAGTGGTACGCCACCGCGATATTATTCTCTAATGGGTAAAGATCTTAAAAATAAAACTTTAATCTTCGCAAATTCAAGTGCAAATCATTTTCGACATGAACCAGTCGCTCTTTCTTATAAAAGGCATGACGGACTTGAGCTTACTGGCACTATGCACTTACCAAATAATTACAATCCAGACAGCAAGACAAAGCTCTCTGCAGTTTTATGGATATACCCAGATGAGTTTAAAAGTAAAAAACTTAGTCAACAACACACTACCAATACTCAAGCTTTTAGAGGTTTTGATCCACTTAGCCCTTTAGTTTTTTTACATGATGGCATTGCGGTCTTTGAAGCGCCTTCCATGCCCATCACATCGTTTGACGGAGGTGAGCCTAACGATGATTTTATATATCAAATTCGCCTCAACGCAGAGGCTGCGATAGAAGCATTAAAAAATACAGGGTACATTGATGTGCAAAAACTAGCCATTATGGGCCATTCCTATGGCGCTTTTACCGTCTCAAATTTACTTGCCCATACCGATTTGTTTGAAGTAGGGATCGCAAGAAGCGGAGCCTATAATAGAACACTGACTCCATTCGGTTTTCAAGGTGAGAAACGTAACCTTTGGCAGGCCAAAGACACATATATAAAAATTTCACCTCTAATATATGCCGATCAAATTAATGAACCTCTTTTATTAATTCATGGGGAAGACGATCAAAATCCGGGAACTTATCCAATGCAATCAAAGCGTATGTACCAAGCCTTGATTGCAAACAATAAAACTGTAAAACTAATAATGCTACCTTACGAAGGTCATTCTTACAGGGCAAAGGAAAATTTGAATTTACTACTCGAACAGCAGTCTTCGTGGTTAAGAAAATGGTTGAATGTGGGGGACTGAGTATAAATTAGCCCATGTGTCACCCTTGGTTTTAACACGTATAGGCTGCAGCAGATCAGACGTGATGTGACAGCTAATCATTTTTCAAATGGTGCTGTCAGTTTAGATTTAAGCTAAATTCTTTTCTGCCCAAATCGATTTGTCATTAACCTGAGATTTGGTTAAGCCACCGTTAAATTGTAAGCGTCTGCTAAAACCACCTATATCTTCGGCATATTCCATGGTAGTAGGTGGTCGATGTTGGCTATCGATTGCAGGGTAGGAATTTCAGTTAGCAGGTAGTCGTAAGGCACCAAGCCATTAGCCTTGGCTGTTTCGACTATGGAGTAAAACGTGGCACTGGCATTTGCACCGTTGGCTGTGTTGCTGAACATCCAGTTTTTTCTGTTATGTTGAGCTCAACATAATATAAATTATGTGTAGTTCCCCGTTATGTTAAGTTCTGCCCTACACCCCTCATGGCCTCTGGATATGAATTAAACTTACTGCACATAATATGAACATAATGGTGACCCTCTACTAAAAAGGCGACACCCATGTTACAAGCATATTGTAAATCAACAACACTGTTATCAGCAGCGGCACACATACCTGTTTCAAGTATGCATGTGTACATTCATTACCTTGAAGACAATGGCTATCCAGCTAGAACAATACAAACATATACTAACGCAGTAATACACTTTTCTCAGTGGCTTTATAAGCAATCTCGATGCTGTACCAAGGCCACTATTGACGATAAAGCGAGTTTCGTCGATACACACCTGCCTGATTGTTACTGTCCAAGCTTACTTGTCAGAAGTAAAAAGACATGTGCTGCGGCACTGACACATTGGCTGCGTTTGGTCGTGCAACCTAATGCTGTGCCTCCTACGTTAAGTAAGAATGATGAGCTGGTAATGGCTTTTGACACATACCTTAAAGAGGTTGCAGGGTTAGCTTCAGCTACCCGCTTAATCCGTCGCAGCGACGTTTATGGTTTCTTAGCGTGGCTTGATAACGACCAATCAACCACTCTAGGTTCAATCAACGTTACACATTTAACAGCTTTTATTTGTGTGCGAGCCTCGCAAGTGGCATTAGTCACAACAGCGCGCACCGCTTGTTCAGTAAACGCCTTTCTCCGTTTTTTAACGGCCCAAGGCTATTATAATTTCAATGCTGCTCTGCGTGTACCTAGGCCAAAACTGCTGCACACTCTGCTTGACAATAAGTCCATGTCCAATGATGAACTGCACAGGCTGTTGAGTAGTATCGACCGCAGTAACCTGGGTGGCAAGCGTGATTATGCCATCACACGATGTCTATCTGATTTAGGCATTCGAACAGGTGAAGTCGCCAGTTTAACTATAGATAACATCGATTGGCGTAACAAAACCATAGAAATTAATCTTGCTAAGACACGTCGCCATCATAAATTGCCAATACCTGACACGTTGATGGAAGCATTAATTGATTATCTAATAAATGGTAGGCCTGACACTGACACACGACAGTTATTCGTATATCACCGTGCGCCATCAGGTAAACCAATAAAACCCTCAACCGTGCGCGGCGTCGTACGAAGAGCCTTCTTAAGCGCAGGGTTTTCCTCGGCGCAAAGTCAAGTGCATCGACTTAGGCATACCATGGCGACTCGCTTGCTTGCGAACAATACGCCAATAAAAACAATCGCAGATATGTTAGGCCACCAGTCTATCAACACCACCATAAGATACACTTACGTCGATCAAGTAGCACTTGCCTTAGTAGCGATGCCGTGGCCGCAAGGGGGCCAAATATGAACTGGGTTAATGTGATTGAAGCTTATCTGGCTAAACAGCGCCAACTTGGGTATTCATTAGTAAGCGAGGAACAATATTTATTGAGCTTTGCTCGGTTTGCCGAGCAAAGCTGCGAAACAGAGTTAACCATCAAATTAGCGTTGTGTTGGGCAAATCTTGCGCCATCAAAATCACACATAGCTATTGCGCGTCGTTTTAGCGCGCTGCGGCCACTTTCTCGTTATTTAAGCGAACAAGGTCACAGCAATATAATCTTACCTACACACTACGTTGGGCCCACTCACCGACGTCTGCCGCCGTTTATTTTTAGTGACGCCGATGTACTACAATTAATGTCAGCGGCTGCCAAGCTGTTCCCTAGTAACGGCTTGCGTCCCATCACCATAAAGACCTTGATTGGTTTAATGGTATCGTCAGGCTTAAGGCCTGGTGAAGCGGTGCGGTTACAATGCCAAGATGTTTGTTTCAATGATGGCGCATTAACCATTCAAAACAGTAAAGGATGGAGAAAGCGAATAATACCTATAGCCCGCAGCACGGTTATTGCGCTTAAATCATATGATCGTATACGCAGGAAACACAATCCATTTAGCAAAACCGGCGCATTCTTCGAGTTTGATGACGCCCAAGCACTTAATATTCGCGCAGCCGACTATGCGTTTCAATTGACACGTGAAGCCGCAGGATTAATGGAAGGCCTTAATGGGCGAAGCCCTAGACTTTATGATCTACGACATACGTTTGTTTGCAAACGAGTCACCCAGTGGTATGAGCAAGGCGAGAATGTCGATAATCGAGTAGTTCAATTATCTTGCTATCTTGGACATAAAAAAGTGAGTGACACATATTGGTACTTAACGGCGATCCCAGCATTGATGGCCCAAGCTGCTAACAGGTTTACCGCATGTGAACGCTCTGGAGGTATATCGTGAAAATCATATCACTTCCGCAAACAGATTTAGCACAGTTATTAAAGCAGTACTTTTACTCCTTTTTAATTAATCAGCGCCGGCTAAGCAAACATACTATCAATGCTTATCGCGATACCTTCAGGGTATTCTTGCCTTATGTCGCTCTGCAACAACATAAATGTGTAACGGCCTTGTGCCTCGCTGATATCAACGCGCCCGTCGTCATATCATTCCTTCAACACCTCGAAGATGAGCGCAAAAACAAAGTGCAAACTCGAAATGCCCGACTGACGGCTATCCGTTCATTTTTAAGATATGCCGGTGCACAGGCCCCTGAGTTATTAGCTGATATTCAGCCCGTGTTGGCGATCCCTGAAAAGCGGATGGACCGTTTTGTGTTTGAATATCTTGCCAAAGTTGAAATTGATGCCGTTCTCAATATCATAGATGTAGCCACGTGGTTTGGTCGCCGCGACCATGCACTGTTGCTTACGCTTTACAATACGGGAGCCCGAGTGTCAGAAATGGTTACACTGCAAGTCAAAGATGTTGATTTACAAAGGCAATATGCAATTCATCTGTATGGTAAGGGACGTAAAGAGCGTGTTGTACCATTGTGGCAGCGAACAGTGACTGAACTTAGGAAATGGCTGATTGACGCGCCAACGCTGCCTACTGCACCTTTATTCTCCAATCGTCACGGGGATGCATTAACTCGGTTCGGGATCAGTCAGCGCTTAAACTGTGCTGTCACTGCGGCAAGCAAATCATGCGCTTCACTGCGAGGAAGAAAAATATCACCTCATTCAATTCGTCACACCACCGCTATGCATTTGCTTCAGTCGGGCGTTGATTTAACGGTTATAGCACTATGGCTTGGTCATGCGAAGCTTGAAACTACTCACCAATATATGGAAGCTGACATAGAGATGAAAAGGGAAGCGCTTGCTAAGTTGCCAGCAATTGAGACTGCCCAGACGCAAACGGCATATGTGGTAGGTGACGAGCTTTTATCTTTCTTAGAAAACCTATGATTATGTGAAGTAGCTAGGGTGTAAAACCTAGTGTTAGTGGTGCTTTGCACTACTAACTTAACATAACGGGGAACTACACATAATT
>JAWUVZ010000062.1:0-7745 GCA_034112105.1 Glaciecola sp.
CCACCAATGGCATAACCATCAAAACCGATATCCTCTAACCCGGCTAAAGATGTGTCGCGCAAATGTTCATACATACCGCCCTGGATAATACCAAACAATGCAGATGGATTGTCAGCATGCGCATCTTTGCTGCGCTGGGCCCAACGCAAGGACATCTCCATTGAATCAGACGCTTCTTTTTCAGTTGCAGGATACGGTGTACACTCATCGAAAATCATGACAACGTCAGAGCCTAAGTCACGCTGCACTTCCATTGATTTTTCAGGCGTAAGTAAGATTTTTTCACCATTAATAGGAGAGCGAAAGGTAACTCCATGTTCGGTGATTTTACGTAAGTCACCTAATGAAAAAACTTGAAAACCGCCAGAATCTGTAAGAATTGGCTTTTCCCAATGCATAAAATCGTGCAAGTCACCGTGCTGTTTTATAATACTGGTACCAGGACGAAGCATTAAGTGAAACGTATTACCTAAACAAATATGCGCACCTGAATCGTCAAGTTCTTCTGGCGTCATGCCTTTCACAGTGCCGTATGTGCCAACGGGCATAAACGCAGGTGTTTCTACCACGCCACGTTCAAAAATAAGTTGACCGCGACGCGCTTTGCCGTCTGTAGCCATTAAATTAAATTTCATTTATCAACCTAACATTCGCGATTCAGTGCACTTGCCATGCCAAATTACAACTGGATCCAACGTTTTCCAAGCTCTAAACATGTTGCAATATTTTGTATAAAATATTGCAACGATGAGTGCAGGAATGAATAACGCATCATACTGATGTTACACAGTAAACAAACATACGGGCTGTTTACTGCGGATTTTGGCGCGCACTATAACAAAAAATAGTGCTGGGCTCACGCATTTTTGCGCTCTATAAACATCGCATCACCATAACTATAAAAGCGATATTCTTCTTGTATCGCTTGCGCATAAGCATGCATCACATTATCGCGCCCAGCAAATGCACTAATTAACATCATTAATGTCGATTCAGGCAAGTGAAAATTGGTCAGCATTGCGTCGATCACTTGAAAACTATACCCCGGATATATAAAGATATTGGTATCCGACATAAATTCACTAATAAGCTTATTACTAGCTGCTTGAGCTGCCGATTCAATGGACCGCACAGACGTAGTCCCTACAGCAATCACCCGACCACCGGCGGCTTTTGTTGCAATTACTTTATCAGCCACATCTTGGGATACTTCCACGTACTCGGCGTGCATTTGATGTTCGGCAATATTATCAACCCTAACTGGTTGAAAAGTACCTGCACCTACATGCAGAGTAATGAATGCTAACTCAACACCTTTTGATTTTATACTATTTAAGATGTCATCGTCGAAGTGAAGGCCCGCCGTTGGAGCTGCTACCGCACCTGGCTTTTCATTGTATACAGTTTGATAACGTTCTTTATCAACTTCATCATCGGGTCTATCAATATAAGGAGGCAGTGGCATATGGCCAAATTCTTCAAGTAAATCAAATACATTTTGATCGTTCAAAAACTTAATATGAAAAAGAGTATCATCTCGCCCTAGCATTTCAATTTGTAGCCCACCTTCCATCGTGAGTATTGCACCTGACTTTGGCGACTTACTGGATCTAATATGGGCCATTGCGCTGCCATCATTTAGTATCCTTTCGATTAACACTTCAACTTTTCCACCCGACGTCTTAGTCCCATATAATCTTGCTGGAATGACTCTCGTGTTATTGAAAATCAGTAGATCGCCTGGCCTTAACAATTCTAAAATATGAGTGAATTTTTTATGCAAAACGTCGCCAGTATTGCCTTCCAGGTGCAATAAGCGACTTTGCGTTCGTTGTTCTGTTGGATGTTTTGCAATTAAATGTTCTGGTAAATCAAAATAAAAATCTGATAACTTCATCGTTCTCTCAAAATAGCTGTGTGACGTTGTCAACAAGGGACTAAATAATTCTCTTCGCATATACAGTATGGTAACAAATACCTTTTGCTGAGTCTTGATACCTAAAACGCCTGATATCTGTAGATTTTTGGCGTAACATTAACCTTGTTCCAAATTAAGTGACGTTCTCCCAAACTTACTTATTACCCAGTTCTGCTGGGTATTTTTTTATGTGAAATTCAGAGTTGTACTCGCTTCACTATTATTTATTACTAGCGTAATTATTTATTGTTATCGCAGGAAGTGCGTATTATACATACACGCTATCTCTACACACTATCAAAAAAATGACTTTTTTTGTGTTAACCAAAAAGCTATTGCATGTCAGCTAACATTTCTTCAATATCTTCATACTTAATTTGCTTAATATTAAGCACAAAAACAATCTGTAATAACAAGTCGGCTCCCAAAATGCCCTTGTTTATTTTATTTCTTAAGTTGTCTGCACTCTGATCAACACCTACAGCGCTGAGTTTATCACTGAGATCCTGATATTTTATTCCCTTTTTAGATAATTCCGTCTTTAATAATCGCTGAACTAAGTTGCGCCAATCGCTTGTTTTTGGTTTCATAAAAGACCTACTTATAAGTTTTTTTTGTGATGTATAGTTTACATTTAAACATTATTAGACCCAAATGTGAAAAAAATATTTGACTTTACTTTTACCCTATGACTATACTTATGTCAAGTTCGAGGTCAGCCATGTTGTTGAATCAATAATTAGAGTCTATTATAGATGTCGACATGGTAAAACACACTTTTAGGAGAAGATGAATGACGTGGGAACTATCACAACTAGCAGAAATTATTTCTGCTCAAGAGGGATATGTAGTTACACACGAAGCAGATTGCTTGCTTATTGCAAATGAAGATGGAATTGATGCCTGGTTGGCAATTAGCGGAGAACAAATACTGGTTGAATCTTTATTGTTCTCGTTAGATGAAGTGAAAGACCCATCAGCGTTAAATGAAGAGATTCTTAGAACGCATATGATTTTCCCTCTAACCACAATCGGTATTTCATCCATTGCTGGAAATCAGTATTACACGGCTTTTGGTTCTTTAAGCGGTCAATCGAAAGAAGAAAGCGTGTTAATTGAAATTTCAACATTGTTTCAAAACGTAGAGGCATTTTTGGATGCTTACCAAGATTTTTTAAAATCTAACTAATTAATTTATTAATAACCGGAGATTACCATGTCAGTTTGGAAAAAGTTATTTACTGCCGTAAAAGGTACCGCTACTGAAGCAGCGCAAGCGGTTGTTGATACTCAGGCAATTAAAATTCTTGAGCAAGAAATTCGTGAAGCGAAAGACGAATTGAGAAAGTCAGACCATGCACGCACGCAAATTTTAGCGAAGTGTAAGTTATCACAGCAAAAAGTAGATGGGCTAAACAAGTCAATCGGCGAATATGAAGTTCATGCGAGAAAAGCGATTGATACGGACCGTCAACTAGCGCTTGATTGTGCTCAGCGTGTATCTGAGTTGCGTGGCCAGGTTGAAACAGAACAAGCTTATTTGGACCAGTTTACGAAGTCAGAAAAGCAACTTGCGGGTAACATAAACCAAGCAAAAAACAACTTACGTCGTTTGGAGCAGCAAGTGGATATGATCAAGGCTACGGAATCAGTGCAACGCGCACAAGTGGCAGTTTCATCTAGTCATTTAGGCGCTAACAGTAAAATGAAAACAGCAACTGAATCACTAGCCCGAATTCAAGAGAAGCAAACATTGCGAAGTGCTGAACTTGAAGCCGCTGAGGAACTAGCCCAGGGCGACTCATCAGATGATCTTGAGAAGCGTTTGGCCGGTGCAGGTATTAAGGGTGGCTCGTCATCAGCTGACGACGAATTAAGCCGAATACTAGGCAAATAACTAACTAAGTTGAAAAACGGCAGCCCATTGGGTTGCCGTTTTTGTTATATTTAAAACTAAAAGGAAAAATTTCATTCATGTTACATTGGGTAAGACTCAAAAAACTATGCGTGAAATACTTTTCCGAGTTGCGCTGGTACACGCTAATAACAGCGCTTTTATTCTATACAGTCTCCAGTTGGATATTGCTTTTTTTAGCAGATGAGCAAGCACTACTAAACGCCTCTGACTATTTTTATTGGCTTGTTGTTACTGGCTCAACTGTTGGCTATGGCGATATGTCGCCGTCAACACCTGCAGGTAAGCTGATTGTTGCGTTGTATGTTATTCCGCTTGGATTAAGTATTTTTGCTTTGATTATTGGACGTATCGCGTCTTGGGTAAGTGATCAATGGAGAAGAGGAGCAAGAGGTTTGAAACCGTTAAATGTATCTAACCATATTTTAATTATTGGTTGGAATGAAAAACGCACTGAACAATTATTAAAATTATTACTAAAAGAAAAAGTCAATACTCCGGAAAATCCGGACATTGTGCTTTGCGTAAAGGCAGATATTGAAAATCCGCGCCCATCAGAAATTGAATTCGTGCACGTTAGTTCGTTCAATCAGGACGAAGACATGGATCGAGCCTGCGTTGCAACGGCAAAAACAATACTCATCGATAATCCATATGACGACATTACGTTAACTACGGCATTATATTGCTCCAAGCGCAATCCGAAAGCACACAAAGTGGCCTACTTTGAAGATGAAAGCTTGGTCGGCTTATTACAACAGCATTGTCCTGAAGTAGAGTGCACACCGAGCGTTGCAGTTGAGATGCTTGCAAAGTCAGTTTTCGACCCTGGTTCTAGTCTTTTACATCACGATCTTTTAGACGTAGAAGAAGGTCAGGCACAGTTTTCGGTCGAATTACCGAGCATGGTGAATGACTTAAGTGTTGAAAAGTTGTTTTTAGGACTGAAAAAACAATATAACGCGACATTTATCGGCTATTCGTCGCCACAAAGAGTGAATCAGATATCGGTTAATCCGAATTTTGATGATGTGGTAAAAGCTGGCAATAAAGTATTTTATATTGCAGAGCATCGTATCAACAATATTGATTGGAATAGCTTACACTGTGAATAAGGGTGAGTTGAAGGAGTGAAATATGTTCGGTAAATTATTCGGAAGAAAAGACAAAGAACAACCACACAAGCCTGACAGCCCAGAAATCATGGGTTTGTATTTGGGTGGTTCATTCGAACTCGATCCTCTCAAACTCAAATTATTACAACCCTCACTGAAAATTAATGGTGCGGCAAGCAAGCATCTTATTCAGGCAGTTGGCAAGGTAATCCTTGATACTGGCGGCACTATGTTTCGCTTTTATACCGACGATGATGCCTTTTTGCAGGTCATCACCGATGGTGGGGAAACAGAGAATCACATTACCGACGTTAAACTCTGGTATTTTTATGATACCAAAACCGTCGGTTCCGAAACTCAATGGCAAGACTTGCTCAACAATGCCATTTCACAGCCAATGTATTCATTAGGTGACGATACCTACGAGCGCGTTTGGGATGCAGTTGGCGATATATCACCACCGGTCGCCATGACCGAAACGACCTTCGAACAAGATGGTGACGTCACTACAACGGATCAATTTATAATGCTTTATGAAAGATCTATTTCAGAAGATGATGTAGAAGCAGTGCTAGTATCAGGTGAAGAAAAAATTGTCGGTAATAATCATGATAGATGTTTGGTCATTAGTACCGGTTTTAACTTATCACCTGCAGATATAATAATAAACGGTTAAGGAAAATAAAATGAACTCAGTACTCAATTCAATCGCAGGATTACAAAATTTCGCTTTATATTTTGTTATCTCCATCGCCTTATTTTTTGTTTTCAAAATCGTCTATGCTTTTGTTACACCGCATGATGAATGGAAATTGGTAAAAGAAGAAAAAAGTACCGCCGCTGCTATCGGTTTTGGTGGCGCAATGATTGGTTTTGCCATTGCATTGTCAGGTGCCGTTACTAATTCAGAGTTTTTACTCGATTACGCTATTTGGGGTCTCGTCGCGATTATTGCGCAACTGCTAGCTTTTGCACTTTTGCGCTTTACCTTCATGCCCAAAATAGCTGAAAGAATTCAAAACAATGAAGTATCCGCAGGCGTCATGTTAGGCGCAATGTCAGTTGCTGTAGGCCTGCTTAACGCCGCTTGCATGAGCTACTAAGGAGTAATCCAAATATGCAAACTAACAGTAAACAAAAACGCAGTAGCCATATTAATCTGTCGAAAATGCGCAAAGCATTTTCATTCAAACCTTTAGCCTTGGGCGTTGCCTCTGTTCTGCTCAGTGCGTGTTCTGGTGGAAGAGAAGAAGCAGTCGTATTTAAAAGTGTCGACGAATGCGTTGATGCCCTTCCAAGCATGGCGCAAAAATGTGAAACGGCGTACAAAGGCGCACTAACAGAAGCAGCGAAAACGGCACCAAAATATAATACTAGAAATGATTGTGAATATGAGTTTGGCAATAATCAATGCCAAACAATTAATAACAATGGTAACTCTATTTTTATGCCATTAATGGCAGGTTACATGATGGGGAATTTATTGGCTCCTCGTCCATACTATCAGCCTATGTTTACCTCCTCTTCCCGGTATTCGTCCTATCGCAATAACTGGGTTGGGGCCGATGGCCGTAACTTCGGTGATTCAAGAAAGAACAAGCTCAACGTTAGTTCGGGTGCATTCGATAAAAAGCCAGCCGTTACTCGCACAATGAGTCGTGGTGGTTTTGGTAGCAGTGTGCGTGCAAAAGCCTCATGGGGCAGCAGAAGTAGCGGCAAAGGCTGGGGCGGCTAAGTGCTGCGACTTCCCATTGATGCGAGAAAGAACTGGCAACAAATGGCGCGTGATTACGGATTTCATTTCCATACTATGCACGGACAAGCATACTGGGATGAAACTGCGTACTATCAATTTACACTAGAGCAGATTGAGAGAGACCTTGAGTCTCCTACTGAAGAAATTCACCAGATGTGTTTGCATGTGGTCGATGTTGTATCAAAGAGTGAAGAGCGGCTGACTCAATTTGCTATACCTAGCGATTACTGGCAAGCAATTGCAGATTCATGGCAAGCAAAAGAGCCATCTCTTTACTCAAGGTTAGACTTTGTCTACGACGGAAAATCGCCAGCCAAACTGCTTGAAAACAACGCGGACACACCTACTAGTTTATATGAATCAGGCTTTTGGCAGTGGTTATGGCTTGAAAATAATGTAGATAATAACAAGCTCAGTAAACGTGCCGACCAATTCAATTCGTTGCAGGAAAAGCTAGTGAATCGCTTCAAAGTGATAGCTGATTACTACGGTATTAACTACCTTCACTTTGCTTGCTGCAAAGATACGGATGAAGACCGTGGTACCGTTCAATATTTACAGGACTGCGCGAAAGAAGCTGGCATTGACGACTACTTCGTTCATATTGAAGATATAGGGCTCGGTGAGAATGGTGATCTCACGGACTTGCAAGATCAAGTCATTTCACATTGCTTTAAACTCTATCCATGGGAATTTATGCAACGTGAAGAATTTGGTCCTCACGCGCTAAAAGCAAATACGGCCTGGATTGAACCTATTTGGAAAACCATTCTTTCAAATAAAGCATTGCTGCCCGTATTGTGGCAAGAATTTAAGGGCCATCCAAATCTGTTACCTGCTTTCTTTGAATCTGACATGGCAAGTATGAACGCGCTTTCAGATGTTAAAAAGTGGGTAAAAAAACCCCTCTATTCTCGCGAAGGTGCGAATATCGACATTTTAGAAAATGGAAAAATGAGTCTGTCATCGAGCGGTCCCTACGGCGAAGAAGGATTCATTTATCAAGCGCACACATCATTGCCTAAATTTGCCGATAATTAC
>JAWUVZ010000063.1:0-58275 GCA_034112105.1 Glaciecola sp.
AATGTAATGTCCCTCTTGGCAATGCAGCACCGCCAAATGACGCGGTCAAATTTGTTTGACTCAAGATACCATTACTCATATTCGCCGTTAAGGATAATTGATTACTATCAACACCTACCGCCGATTGGTCGACGGTAGGCACAGTCACGTTAATATCTGAAGCGCTGAGTTTCATATAGTCATTAATGCCACCTTGGCTGTCCTCAAAATAATTTTGAGTAATATTACCTTGTCTATTATGCGCTGTGATGGCCACGACTGGATTGGTAAAGTATGAGATAGCCCCAATACTGTTGGTAGCTTCGTCCATTTGACCGCTATAAGCCGCAAATGTGGTGGTCGAATTGCATGTCGCAGCAAAAAGACCGTCATCTGCTACTGTTTGGGTAAAGTACCCAGGTATAAAGCGACCAATGTTAATTGGTGTAGCCGAAATAAGCAGACTCGCGTTACCATAATTGTTGTCTTGAACATCTAAATTTAGCAAACCTACTTCTGAATATTGCGCTGCATTATACGCAGACACCCCAGAAGAAAAGGTAGAAAGAGTTGCATCCTGGAACGCAGGAGTGGTGCTGGCAGCTATAGTGCTGCCCCCTCCATAGTTCAGATTACCGTCCACACTACCTGTTAGTGTTGGGCCCGTGCGAGTGAGCATTAACTGTATTTGTCCGGGTGAATAGTTCGGTGTAACAACACCTAGGCTATTTAAGGCGGTTACGCTTAAATCAAAATCGTCACCGGCTTCATGAGTAAGCGTTGCATTCGCGGTAGCTGCATTTAGTGCAGTTCCTGCTAACGTTGCGCTAACCACAAGTTCGGCTGGACTAACCCAGAACGTATTACTGCTGCCAGATAGTACCCCCGCACCTGGCTGATTATAGCTTGCACGCAAACGAATTTGTCCTGCATCGTTGTATATCGGGGTTGGTATAATAGCAATACTCTGGGCACCAAAATTCAATGTAGTACTGGTGACGCTTGAGTGTTTCGCGATAGTAGCACCATCAACAGTAAAACTGAGACCACTGGTACCGCCTGGTTCAACATTTTCTTGAGATAAATCAACATCATGATCACCGTTAAATAATCCTGTACAGACACCATTGTCGTTTTGCACTGCTTGCAGCTTTAACGTATCGCTAAATACAGAGCCTGAAGTTTGATTAGGTAAGGTAGTCTCATTTGCTGCGCCGAAGAGAAATCTAAAACCCGCATCCGTGAAATCCATCTCACAAGAACTGCCACTACTATCGTCACATTCTACTGGGCTAGAGGCAGTAATTGAGGTATTTGCTAGTGAAAAGCTTACCGTCTCAACATCGGCATTATTAACGTTAACGGTGGTACTGCCAGTAAATGTTGGCGAACTTATCACCGTAGCGTCAACAAGAAAATCAAGCGTAACTGGCTGCGTGCTTAACGTTGAACAACTGGCATTCGCACATGCATTCACAGTCACCACTTCAGCATCACAAGTTAAGCCTTGGCCATCGTGAACAATTTCGTAGTGGTGCACATATGAAGGCTGCACAGTGCAAGTTTGGTTAGTAAAAGTGCCGCCCAATGCTATGCCGCCGGCTCGCTCGGTTACATGACCACCCTCAGCATCACTGTCCATATCCTCTACGATGCTAAAACCCACACTTGATGCTGAAATTGAACACCGTTTGAGCCACCCACCGTTCACACCATCACGAGTGTTCTGACTGGCAATCACTAAGGGGACATCAGTACTATAATCGCCATTTAAGTTAAATATGTCGCAAGTATCAACACCGGTAATTGCGTCGTTAGTTTGAAATGATTCGTAACTAACACCCGTAGTTAATTGCCCAGTAGCACCAGGATTAATCGCAATATATGCTATATTTTCATTGACATTCAACGTGCCAGAGTCTGTTTCTGCGCGCTCCAACGCTATCTGAAACTGCGTGTTATTTACATTTGCAATACTCGTGGCTAAAAAGGGGCTAGAGCTCGGAAAAGGATTTGTTTCATTATTCATGGTTTGAATCGACGCAATAATGGCCGGCGATTCGGAAAATGCCAAGTCTGCTGTGGAAATCGTTTCCCAATAGTCACCACTAACTCGGTCACCCACAAAAGCTTGAGTATTGACGCTATTTACCCGCATGTTGCCCCCACCATCTAGCGTGTAATCGCCCTCTAGTATCGCTAAAAAGTCTATGATTTGCGATACATTACCGGCAGGTGCGCTGGGGTTAGCGTCTTCTTGTGATTCAACTTGCGCTATTTCAAAGCCAGTTTCAGTAACGTTGCGGATCCTCAGTGCCAAACGGTCGCTATCACTGGCAGTGGTAGGCAAACTAAATACTCTGGGTACCTCTGAGAAAGGAGTATCAAAACACACTGAGGTGAACGCAGGACTGTCTGCCGTGTTATTTAGAGTCACTCGTCCTGCTAACGCTTCAATAGGGCAATTTCGGGCGCTACCGTCATAGTTATTCCCGTTATCCTGGTTGGTAAAAATCGTTTGGATCTGAGTTGATGTCAATACGGAATCAAACACCAGTGCCTCATCAATTAACCCACCAGCTGATGACTGACCTTGAAAATACGATGCGCTTCGGTTATCGCCGAAATAGAGAGTAGTGTAACCGGCAAATGGTGTAGTTCCCCCGGTACCAGAACCGCTGTTTATGTCCTGCTCGACACCATCGACGAAAATTTTTGCCGTGATGCTGGTGACATCCCAAACAAACGTCAGGTGTTTCCAATCTCCGGCATTAACAGCGAATGCATTCACGGTCGTTTTCTGGTAATCACCATCATTACCGTCTTCAAAAAAGAATTTAATCCGACCGTCAGACGCAATTTCTGCAAAGAAGTATTTGTCGCCATCGCTAGCATCAAATAGTCTTCTATCGGTCCCAGAGTTCCAAGCACTATTTCCTCGATACCAAAGACTGATAGTCCCACTGGAACCAATAATTGCGTCAAGATCAACCCCACTATCAACTGCCTCGAACGTTGATGCACTATTATTATCGGGGATATTGGCCGCATTACAAATTTTACCGAGTGCCGTGGTTACTCCTCCAATCGCTGTTCCATTATTGGTATTCCCAGAACTGTCAATTACTTCATTCGGCGAGCCACTCCAACTAAGTTCATCAAATCGAAAATCTATTATTGGCTCAACATTTTGCGAGACGCCACATAAATTACCAATCTGTACACCACTAACATCCGCATAAGTTGACGTCGCGTTATTTTTAATTTCTACTTTTTTAGCTGATGATATCGCCCCGGTATGCTGGGCGTTGTCCTCTAGTTTAATATCACTACCGATACCATAAAGCACCGCATTTACTCTGCTATTATCTTTCAAATGGATTTGCTTATAACTAACAATCGCCAGGTCCTGCGCCGCGCCACCTACATTAACTTGTGCATCTTCTTCTATATCGAAGTGATTGTCCTGACCATTAACATACAATGTCACCGGGCCATTAATAATGACGATGGAATCACCTTTTATTTCTAGCTCATCAAACCAATAGGTACCTGGGTTAAACGTGACGGTTCCGCCATCAAATAATGCATCATCGATAATATATTCACTGGCACTGGCCAGAAAAGTGACATCGTCATTCCCATCGACGATTAACTGATCGATTTGTGTGGTGCTGTAAGTGCCCGATGGTCCAATAGTTATGGTGCTATTATTTGGCAATATATCAGTGGTTGATGAGCTGGTAACAAACGTCGGCAACGTTAGAGCCGGCGCATATGTGCCAGTGATAGAGCAGTCAGTTGTATTACAAGTGTTAGTACCACCACCATTCCCATCGAGACTGGGAAAAGTCAATGTTGCGTCACTATCGCCAATGATTTGCCCCGAATTTTTAAATTTCAATACACTGTCTCCAGTGTGGCCTTGAATTGAGTCGGGAAAATAAGTAGAACAACTGAGTGTCGGGTCAGGTGGCGGGCCGTCACACATATCCCCAAAATTAGTGCCTGCAATTTCATCACTCTGATAAGTGATCGTTGATTGAGAGCCTAACGTGATATCGGCTGCGCTGATAGCACCAAATGCGTAACTAGACGAGCCAAGTGTTACGTCACCTTCGGCGTATAAGCTACCGGTGTAAGTGCTGTCATTAGAAAAGGTGACGTCATCAAATACATACATGACCAATTTCCTAGCATCCCCACTACTATTATTGGATGGTGAATTAATTAAGCTTGGGGACGGGAAACTAAGACTGTGATTAACATAAACAAGCGCGGTGCCAGAGCCCAATACAATGATCTCTGACTGACTGCCTATAGTAAAGTAATCGAACCAATATGTACTGCCACCTTGCAGGTACAAGACATTGTCATAGCCCAAAGTCAATTTATCCACAATATATTCACTGTAATCGTCAGAAAAGGTAATACTAGCTTGTGAAGCGCCGTTTTTATTAATTTCGTCAAATTCATTACCCGAATTACTGCCACTTCCTATTACCACTGTCTCATTGTAGCTTACACTGACGTCGTCATTGGCGTTCGACGTCTGGAAACTAGCGTCGGAGGCAGCAGGGGAGGGTATTCCTGTTGCAACACAGTCAGCCGTGTTGCAGGTACTTACGGATGAACCGCTATTTTTTGTAAGCGTGGTGGTTGCGAGCAGATTGTCGTCACTCCCTATCAACTGCGCATTGCTCCCAAAGGCAATATTGCCACTGTTACTGTGTGTGGATGCGCCATCTGGAAATATCGCTGAACACTGAGCGGCTATCGCCATATTTGTGGATGCAAAAAAAAGTAGACTAGCCGCTACAAGTTTTAGACTTTTTGAATTTATCTTTATCATGTCTTTCATCCATTAATTCTCTTGCATTGCGTCGACTGACACTGTGCGACTCACAACAATGCCGTTTAGTGCGCAGCTTCCTGTGCTTGAAAGGCGATAGTAGCGATAATCTTCGCCGTTAAAATTGATATCTTCCGTAGTGCATCGTGCACTAAAATCACATTCCTGAAATCCAGTAATTGAGCTAAAGCTTGCTGGGCTAGAAATAACTTGATTGCATTGTTGCGGGCCTGTTCCTAGCGGGAAAGCGGTCATTGCCAACTCTTGAATGCCAGCTTGTGCCGCGTTTTTGGCACGCACACCATACACTTCAAATAACACTGAATTTGACGAGGTACTGATCATATTAATTAACGTTCCGGCTAATAGTGCCAAAACAATAATGGCAAACAACGCCATAACAATCATGCTGCCGCTTTGTTTCGCGTCGCGTGTATGGCGATTGTGTCTAGGCGCAAGCAACTGCGCAGACTGTGTGTTTTTGATACTTTTACTAAGGGACATTGGGAACATGTATCTCCTGTGTAAAAGTTATATTTTCACTATCTCGGGTAAAAATGAACTGCGTTTGTGTATACGCATTTCGACGCAGGGAAGCGTCGACAATTCGGAATGGATTTGTACTACTCGACCCGTTTGCATTCGGATCTGCGCTGAGTTGATTGGCTAGGTTTTCTGCCATCAAAACACCACCGCTGACAAAAGTTGTTTGTGCTTCAGCGATCGTTGATTCATGGCGATAGATTGCGTTGTTTCTGAGACAATAAGTGACCGCTGAATTAGCAATATAAACTCGCCTTGCTGGGCTGCCTTGAGAAAATGCACCATCAAGTGTGAGTTGGACCACGCCATCAGCATCATCATCAGTTGCACAATTTCCGTCACCGTCATCACTGCAAGCGTTGATGAGGCTTCGCTGATTGCTTGTATTTGAATATACATTGTCTGAGTTTATGGGATAAACAAACGCATAATCGATTCCTGTAGCAGGAGTGAACACATTACCATCGATGTCTTGCATTTCAATAATATCGATTTCACGGTCACTACTCGGGGTCACAGGTAAGGTTAAGTAAAACGAGCTCCACCTGACTGGCACAAACTCTAAGCAATGAACACCTGCATTACCCGCAAGACGAACTGAATTTGGTAGAGCCGCAGAAATCTCTCGATTAATTCGTTCAATCGCAAAGCTGCCCTCTCGCAATAAACGTTCGCGCTCGCTAGCATCGAGAAAAACTTGGGTTGATGAACTGATAAAACCGGTGATGCCGACTGAAATAATCGCTAAAACAATCAGCGTCACGACGAGTTCAACTAATGTAAAGCCTTGATTACTGGTAAGGTTCAGCCTTGAGCTAAGCATTAATAGTTACCCTTTATGCTTGCCATAATGATGCGCTCACCGCCAGGCGTTATAATAGTGACTAATATGAGTTTCTTATTGGCAACCAATGTGCCGGTATCTAAACTGCCATCCTGATTTAGATCATCATCATTAATACCGTCTACATTCTGATCATAAACCACAGACACTTGAGCAGTGAAGCCGGCATAAATATTGACGCCATCAACGTTGGTAGTTAAACCCAGTGAATTTAAAATATTTACACCCGTAATATCGAGGCCATGGTAATCATCGACATCATTAAAAGATCCCCGGTTTTCAGCACCGTCCGGCCCAAGGCCACTGCTGCTTGTGCAAGCTACGCTTTCATTGCAACGCTCGATACCGCCAACCCTATTGGAGAATTGGTCAAAAGGTTTGGCGAGTATTTCATTACTTAACGATTGCCCTAATGAAGCAGCTCGTACCTGCCAAATAGGATCAATACCCTTTTTTACTTGCGGTTGTAAAACAGTAACCACCAACACCATGGCAACAGCAAAAATTACCATGCCAACAATCAGTTCAATTAATGTAAAAGCGCGCTGTACTCGCCTATTTTTAGAGCGAGCAAGCTGAATTTGATTGCCTCCATTAACACGCATGAATGAAGCCCTCGGACTCAATACACACTGGTGCAGCAGTCACACCGGTGAAAGTCACGGTGCAACCGGCACTGCAATTCGAAATTGCAGTTTGTGGCGCTCCGAACGAATCGAAATCGATAGCACCAACGGTTGTTGAACCATCAACCGCTGTCATTAAAACGCTTGCTTCGATGATTTC
This sequence comes from Glaciecola sp., assembly GCA_034112105.1. Taxonomy (GTDB): domain Bacteria; phylum Pseudomonadota; class Gammaproteobacteria; order Enterobacterales; family Alteromonadaceae; genus Glaciecola. Next base: position 7,005 of record JAWUVZ010000063.1, read on the forward strand.
AGTAGCGGAGGTTCTCAAATATGCTGGGGAGCTATAATCAATGGAACTTGCACAGGTACCCGATTCATTGCCCGATGCATAATTGCTTGAGGCGGGACCAAAAGCGACTTCTGAACTTGTATTTACAAAATTTATTCGATGGCAAAAAGAAGGACGTGAGTCCTGCATTGCTCTAATTTGCATATTACGCAACACAGATATCAGTCGATTCTGATAAGTATATTCGGAATAGCCGCTTACGCCGCTTAATCTGGGCACAGCGAATACAGCTAATATACCGATAATTACCATCACAACAATGAGCTCAAGGAGAGTAAAACCGCCTTGAGCTTTTTGTTGTTTAGGTAATGCACGTTGCAGCAACATTCAAGTAGTCAGTGTCTTTGACTAACAACCTGATGAAACGACAACAATTGACGGGGGTGCAGTGGCAGACGCAGCATCGGTGTACTCAACCCGGCAGGTAGCCGCGGTTGTGCCGCCACCATCTAAACTAATAGTGAAGCTGCCAGCTGCATCTACAATAGTAAAATCATCAGCACTTAAATCCATGAAAAAAGGTGCCTCTACTTCGGCGTTCAATCCAGCGGGATAGCCAAATACAGTGTTAACAGTGCCGCTAGCTAAAGTAACAGTACCAGTGGCTTCGCGCTGCAAGCCAGCAATCGCTGACTTAGCATAAACTAACTGAGCACCGCCCTGCAATGCGGCCTTGACACCTTCAAGTGTGCTTGCGCGTGCATCGTTCTGTAAGTCAATAAAACGCGGTACTGCTGTTACTGCTAAGATACCTAGGATCACGATAACAATGATTAGTTCGATTAACGTGAAGCCTTTTTGCTTGCTCATTTGGTTTTTCATAATATTTCCTTCGAGAGTGTTGTTTTCATTAAAAATTTAAAGTTAAAAAAATGTAGAGTAATACCTATTCACTTAGTTATCACTAAACACAATCACCTGACCAATCCTTGGGTCATAAACAAAACCATTACCTACATTTGTTGTAGTCGGCTCAGCTGTGTTGTTCTTTACGCTGCGGGTCAGGTAGTAATGACAAACATCGTTGCCCCCTGATCCCGCATTTTCATTCACATTCGTGAAATAGCGAAAATCTGTTACTGCCTGCACACTCCATGTTGACGAAATCGTCGGTGCGCTTTGCATAATTAGGTTAAAAATGCTTTCACAATCTAAACTAGTAATACTGTCGTCTTCGGTACTTGAATCATTATTTAATTGGCCCGTTGGATAACCAGTATCACTGTCGACGCCAATCGAAATACCTTCGATAGTGACAAAACTTAAGTTGCTACCGTTATTGTCTTGCGGTCGCGCTTCAATTTCCCATTGGGCGCGAACAAGGCCAACACTTGTCGCGAAACCACCTGCGACTCCTTCAACTGTTGCATCTTCAGCATCTTCAGGCACATCCAAGAAGCGCGGTATTGCGGTTGCTGCTAAAAGCCCCAAAATGACGACTACAATGACCAGTTCTATTAGCGTAAAGCCACGTTGCTTCATATTATTTGCCGCTGCCATGATGTTTCCCTCAATTTTATTTAGTTGTCCCTTAAAACAGGTTTCCTGTTCCAAGATAATATTCAAATTTTTGACCTTTACGGGAGTAACGACATATATCGATTGATTCCCCAGAGTCTTTAATGTTTTGTTTGGATATAAATTCAACTTTTATGCCTAACTGTTTCTCAACATCGACATGAAGCTCTAACCCGCTGACTTCAGTCACGTCTGCGCTTGCAAATACATGTAACAGGTCACTGCAAGCGTCTGTTGATCGTGCTAATTTAGGCCAACCTTTCTTATTCATCTCAAATCGATCAGTTTGCTTAGCACGGGCTGTTTCATAAACAATCGAGTGAGGTCGCCCTTCAAACTCCCACTGCCAATGCATTTGCGCTAGGCCTTTCTGCATTGACCCTTTTACATTCTCAAAACCTACTTTTTCCCATGCATCGCTGTTGTCGCTTAAAACACTTTGGTATAATCGAGCTGCAATCAACATAATTACGATAAACACCAAGACGAACCGAAATAACTTGTTAGACATTATTTGCCTTGCACCACGCCCATCATATCCCACATTGGTGTAAATATGCCTAGAGCTAAGACCAACACCATAGACGCAACAATGGCTATTAAAATAGGTTCTATTTTTGAGGTTAGACTCTTTAGGTCATATTCAACCTCTCGCTCATAAAACTCAGCGACTTCGCTCAACAACTCGTCAACCCGACCTGTTTCTTCACCCACATTAATCATCTGCATAACTAACGGTGTAAATAAACCGCTAGCTAAAGCTACTCTGGATAAACTTTCTCCTTTTTCAATACGTAATCGCATATCGATAACAGCTTTACTCATGTAACTATTGTCAACGGCTTCAGAGACTAAGTTTAATGCTGCCGTTAACGGTACTCCCGCTCTTAGCATCATAGAAAAACTCCGAGCAAAGCGACCTAACAATGAACGTTCTACAATTGAACCAATCAATGGAAGCCGCAAATGTAATTTATCCCATTTATAGCGTCCTTGTTTAGTATCAAGATAACGCCTTGTTATGAAAAAACATACCATACCAACAATAATCATGACCCACCAACTTGTCACAAATAAGTCCGACATCCCTATTAAAAGCCTTGTCATAGCAGGTAGTTCAGCATCAAACTTTTCAAACATACCCGCAAATACAGGAATAACTAAAATATTCATGACAATGAGGGCTACTGCCAAGGCAAATATGACAAACATAGGATAACGCGTAGCTGCTTTTATTTGTTTACGCGTGTCTTGCTCTCTTTGCAGATATTCAGCAAGTTGCATAAAAGCATCATCTAAACGACCTGTATTTTCACCCACGTGGATAACGCTGACGAAAAGCTGATTAAAAATTTTCGGATGTTGAGCAAATGACGAAGACAAATTGCGGCCACGTTCTAATTGGTCAATCACATCGTTAAGTGCGTAACGCATGCGTTTTGAGTTTGTATTTGCTAATCCAGTAACTGCGCGAATAATAGGTATACCGGCTTTTGCCAATGAATACATTTGACGCGCAAAGATGACTAAATCATCAATACTGACTTGTGGAACAAGAAATCCCATATCAACCGACTCTTGTTTTTTAGCCGACAGCTCGGTAATATCAACAGGGGTGATTTTTCTTGTCATCAACATCGTAGCAGCCGTCCTGGCGTCATTCGCATCGATCGTTCCGTCAACAAGCACACCGCCTGGCTCGCGGCCTTTATAAGTAAAAGAGGCCACTAGTTGTTATCCTCTAGCGACAAACTCGAATCACTAAAGCCAGCTGAAAAGCTGCTTGTCGTTTTCGATCCGACTTGTCCAGGTTGCGGAATTAATTTAGGAACATCATCTTGTCGAGTATGTTCTGCGTTATCAGTTTCATCCTTGGCATCACCCACCATTTCAACTAGTTTCAATACCTCTTCGATGGTAGTAATCCCATCTTTGGCGTAAAGTAATGCAGAATGGGCTAATGGTTTATACTCAGGACTAAGGCGTGCTGCTTGGGAGAACGCGCTTGTATCGTCACTTTTTAATGAATCCATCATAGCGTCGGTCATTTCGAGTAACTCAAATACACCAACACGTCCACGATAACCGCTATGGTTGCATTTCTGACAGCCAGCGCCTTTTTTGAATGTGATGTTAGATATATCCTCGTTGAGCGTTTTGAGCCAAAAATTAGCTTCACTCGACACTTGTTCATCTACGCTACAGTTATCACAAATACGTCGCACAAGTCGCTGTGCGATAATGCCTCGCAGTGAACTGGCAACTAAATAACCTGGCGCTCCCATATCAAGTAAACGAATTGCGCTGCTAATGCTGTCATTAGTGTGCAAAGTAGAAAGGACTAAATGGCCCGTCAATGCACCACGAAGGCCAATTTCAACAGTTTCTTTGTCACGCATTTCGCCGACCATAATTATATCTGGATCTTGGCGAAGTGCTGTTCTAAGAACACGCGAAAACGTGAGGTCAATTTTATAGTTAACTTGTACCTGGTTAATTCGAGGTAAGCGATATTCAACAGGGTCCTCTACCGTAATAATTTTTGATTCCGGCTTATTCAGCTCGGTCAATGACCCATATAACGTTGTGGTTTTACCTGACCCCGTAGGACCAGTTACCAAAATCATGCCATGCGGTCGTTTTAATAACCTTCTGTATCGCTTGAGGATAGCCGGTGGCATTCCTGTTTGGTCGAGCGAGAGTATGCCCTGTGACTGATCAAGTAAACGCATTACTACCGACTCACCGTTTTGCACAGGCATAGTCGAAACACGAATATCAATAACGCGACCTTTTATTTTTATCTGTGCGCGGCCATCTTGCGGTAAACGCTTCTCCGAAATATCAAGACCCGACATCAGTTTTAGTCTGAGTACCAACGCTGCTGCAATATTACGCTCTGGGATGACCGTTTCTTGCAACTGACCATCGACACGTTGGCGAATAAGCAGTTGACTTTCTTCAGGTTCAATATGTATATCTGATGCCTTGGCCAAAACGGCCTCTTCAAATATAGAATGTAATAGTTTTGCGACGGCAGTATCTTGCGCGCCATCAACACCAATATTGAGTTCAAAGTCTTGTGAATCGTCATACTCTTCCGCTAACTCTTGTGCGAATGAGGCAATTTCCTCGGTTTTACGATAAAAATTTTCGTAAGCCGCAAATAATTGAGTTTCACTAACAACCGCGATTTCAATCGGTTTAGGTAGCCGGTTACTGAGGTCATCAACCGCATTTATATCGCCGGGATCACTCATACCTACAAGTAGCTTATCGCCTTTATCGTCAAGTACCAATGCACGATATCGGCGCGCTTGAATTTCAGGCAGTAATTTAACCGCGTCGGGGTCAATACTATAGTCATCGATATTAATCAATGGCACATTTAAATGCGTCGATAACAACTTAAGCATTTGGTCTTCAGTCACCATATTCAGTGCAATCAAGGTAGCACCCAGCTTGCGACCTGATTGGCGCTGCTCTGACAACGCTGCTTTCAGTTGTTCTTCATTAATTAAGTTGTTTTGGACTAACAAGTCACCTAATCTAATTTTCATATTTTATGACCCCGCCAAAGCAGCTAAGCGTCCATCAACAAAGCTAACAACCTGTGTTGATAACTGATTTGACGATTTGACTTTATTATATGTAATAACGGCTTCTCCATACATTTTTTGCTTGTCTTGGCTAATTGCTAAACCAAGCATCCAGCGCGCATTGCCTGGTTGGCGTTTGAGCAAAACGGCATAATCTTGCAGAGACGTTGCGTAATCTTTTTGTTTTTCAGCGAGTGCCGCTCGAAAACTAAGTAATTCATTATCTGCAATCACACTTTTGGGGTGATCAATAAGCAACGATAGTGCTTGTGTATTTCTATCTTCACGAAATAACAAGCGCGCCAGCATTAGTCGCATACTGCTGTCAGCAGGTGACAACTTAATACCTTGATCCAGTAAAAATGCGGCTCTCTTTGGATTACCCTGAGCAAATTCGAGACTTGCCAAACGTTTTCGAGCACTGGCGTTTCTTGGTTCCAAAGCAATGAGGCTGTTTAGGTCTTTCATTGCTGCTGCAGTATCACCATTTTTAAGCGAAAGCTGTATGCGTTGCTCAAACAGCTTATGAGTCGAGGCACTCTTATTACTAGAAGTCACATTAAATACAGTTTTTTCCGCAGATGCCTGGGCTAGGTCATCTCCACCTGTAACCGCATGTTGAATGGCACGAGTAACATCGACTGATGAAGTTTGTGCTTGCTTTGTTAATTGTTCTCTTGGCGCCGCTATTTGGGCAATTTTTTGTACCTGCTGCTCGAGCTCTCGGTTAACTTCAGCCAGTTTAGCTTGGGCAATTTCGGTAGCTACGGCTGCTTGCTTCGCTCTTTCTGTGTTATTGAGCGTCGCTTGATCCAGGTCACTAAATCCAACTTGTTGTTGTGGGCTCGGCGGTATTATCCCAACGAGTTGCTCCGGACTGTCCACTGATAACTCATTAATTGGCAGGATAATTATGTTTGAGGGCACGTCAGCCAATGGCTCAGCGTTTTGCACACGACTTTGCTTTGGCATCGATAGCCACCAGGTTATTGCGCCGATGACGAGAACAAGCACTACAACCCCAACAAAGAATTTTCGTGACCTAGTGTTTTGGGATTCCATAGGCACATAATCAGCTTCGTAAACTGATTTTTTGTCGCGTTGCTCAAGGTCCTTGAGCATTTTATTTACAACACTCATTTAATCCAACCCAAATCTAACAAATCGAAATTCGAGGAAATATTGGTAAACACGAGTGTCAAAACAGACGCCGTAATAAAAAGTGAGGTTGGCAACCAGCCCCATAAGCTATTTTTACGAATGGGAATGGCGGCTTCTGTGTCATTAACGGCGGTTTTTACATGTTGCAATGTGATTTTTTGCACGCCTTCCCCATACGCTAGCATAAGTGACTTATGACACAGCACGTTGACTATTCTTGGAGTTCCGCCACTCGCCTTATGTAATAATTGGCAACAAGCTTCATCAAATAAACCTTCAACACGATAACCCGCAACCGCCATTCTATGTCGGACGTATTGATACAACTGATCAGCATCCATCAATTTTAATTTATAAGAAAATGTGATGCGCTGAAGCAATTGGCGTAATTTAGGCTGTTTTAGCTTGTCGTCTAATTCAGGTTGCCCAAACAAAACAACTTGCAAAAGTTTCTGTGATTCTGTCTCTAGGTTCGTCATCAAACGAAGGGCTTCAATACTTTCATCGGGTAAAGCTTGTGCTTCATCAATAATGAGTACCGCATTTTTGTGTTGTTTATGAATTTCGACAAGACGTTGCTGAATCAATTGAGTGAACTCTTGTTGATCAGTTCCCTCGGGTAATTCGACGTTCAATTCTGCAGCTACCGCACGACGTAATTCCGCAGGTGACAAATACGGATTAGGAATATAGGCACTAACAAATCCATCAGGAAGTTCGTTGAGGAGCTTTCTGCAAATAAGTGTTTTACCAGCGCCTACTTCGCCCGTTACTTTGATGAAACCTTCCCCACATCTGAGCGCTGTAGACAATACCTCAATTGCTTCTTTATGACTCGGCAAACCAAAGTAATAACTCGTATTTGGCGTGAGCGTAAAGGGGAGTTCTCGAATACCAAAGTGATATAAGTACATCGTTATTCCACGTACAACCAATCGGCCATTTGTGCACGACTGGTTTCAATTTGCTGACGCATAGTGTTTTTGCCAACAACCGTAGGCTTAAGCAATATAATAAGTTCTTTCTTAGTTTCTTTCTCGCGCTTACTTTTGAACAAATTACCTAAAATTGGAATATCTCCCAATACCGGTGTTTGTGAATTCTCTATCGTGATAATCGACTGCATCAAACCACCAATAACGACAATTTCACCCGACATGGCACGAATTATTGTATCTGATTCGCGAATAGTGCTCTGTGCCAAAGGCAAAATGTATTGCTCTTCATTCAACGTAATCACTTTCTCTTGCTCCTGTGTTTCGATAACAGAAGGATGAATGTGTAATAAAATGCTACCGTTAGCGTCAATTTGTGGCGTTACGTCAAGTGCAATACCGCTGAAAAACGGAGTTAAACCAATATCAGGGGTGATTGAGGTTGAACTCGATGTAATCGTATTTGAGGTAGAAACATCAGTAACAAAATATTCGTCATTACCTACTTTTATAACCGCTTTTTGGTTATTAATAGCGGTAACACGTGGGCTTGAGAGTACTTGCACATTGCCCTGTGTATCCAGCAAATTGAGTACACCACTGAAGTCTTTATTCAAGAAAGATAAGCTTGTAATACCGCCTAATGAGGCTGATATCTCGTTAGCAAAACTCCCCGATGAGGTATTAAAACCAATATCTGTGCTGCCCGAATGGGACAATACTTGCGTCCAGTTGATACCTTGTTGATATTCATCGTCTAGTATCACTTCCAATATACGCGCTTCAATAATGACTTGGCGTTGCAGACTTTCTTCCGAGATACTCAGAAAATTACCAATGGTCTTTAATTCAGATGGTAAGGCTCGCACTGTGACTAAGCCAGCTTGTGGAGATACGAGTACTGAACGACCTTCCGCATTACCTAGCATTTCTTTTAAACTAGTTTCAAGGTTTCCCCAAAAATCTGTTTCAGTGCGAGTGTTGATTGAAGTACCATTTGAGCCATTGCCGTTACTCGAGTTGTTGCCGCCTTGGCTATTACTTGACTGAGAGTTTCCACTGAAGTTGTTCGAGCCGCCATTATTGCTGCTATTGTTGTTATTGTTGTTACTGGCATTTTCGGAGACACCACCAGAAATAATACTCGTTTGAGTATTACCATCGCGCTTCATCATTAAATAGTTAACTGAGAATGTTTCTGTGCGCATACCCGCTGGAAATACCTTATAAATATTGCCAGTACGGTCAATGTGAAAACCATATAGGTCAGAAACAAGGTCGAAAATTGTATCCAGTTCAACTTGTTTCAAGTCAAGAGATATGAGGCCGCTTACTGCAGGATGAATAGCAACCGAGAACGGTGTGTCTTTTACTAATCCAGCAAAAAAGCTGACAGCGTCAATTTGTCTAGCATTGATGTCGTATTTATCTGCCGTAAATAACGTATCACTAGGCTCCGTCACCTCACCAGCAAGCAAATAGTCAGAAACAGCAGCCTCTAATTCGGCTGCGGGTTGAGGTTCCGGCAATTGCAATTGCATTTGAGCGTCTAACTCTTCGGCAAGTGACTTTTCAACATGACTACTTTTGGCCGCTTGACAGCCCGCCAGGGAAATCGCAATAAAACAAAGACTCAATGCTTTGCAGATCCGTAAATTATTCATTATTTGTCTGCTTCTTAAAATCACTTTTTTCATTTATCAAAAACCTTAAAGGCGTCGCCTTCGGTTCATTTTCATTCTTTAAAAACACGCCGGAATTGGTGATCTCTGTCACGCGCCATGCGCCCACTTTCTCCCCGACTTGCAACCAGCTATTATTAATCACCGCGTAAAATACTCGGTTCTTTCTTAACACAGCAGTGAGGTTAATTGAGGTATTAGCTTTTGTCTGGTCAGCAACAATCAAACGCTCGCTCATACTCGGTGGACGGGTAGGATCACTTAATGTTTTTGCTTGCACTGTAAGCGCAACACTAACCAGTGTTGTAAATAACGCCGTGCAACCACAAAACCGACTAAATTTATTAATTAACATTGATATAAGCCTCACTTCTACTTAACGTAAACAGTTCAATATCAACTTGTGCTTGTGGAAACTCTTTAACTTCAAACTGAATTTCTCGCCAGTGCAATTTCCACTCCATTTGCTCTGCCGCAATTAAAAAATCACGTGTATCAAGGTACGACCCTTCAAACCTAATTCGTAGACCATGCTTAAATAATTCAGGACCAATAGAATCCTCAGAACCACTAAGTTTTGTATCCTTTCCAAATATATTGCTGGGCGGTATAGAGGACATGCTCATTAGTCTGAGTTTTTTCGCCTTTGTAAATAATTGGTCCAGTAACAAAGGCATTGCGTATGGCGGCACTAGTTGCTCTAACTCGTCAGCAAACAGCTTCTCCAAAATCAAGGTTTGTTGATTAACACCCACAATTTGGTTTTTTATTTCGAGATCCGGATCAAGATTGAGCTGAACCTGAACTAAGTCGACACTATTTGCCACATCAACAAGCATAAGCTTTTGCGTTTTTATTTGCTTGCGGACATCAATTAACTGCGCAATTGCAGGTTCAAGAAAGCCTAAAACAAAGACAAGACAAATAACAAAAGGAACTGCATAAAAGAGCAACTTTTGCTCGCGGACCGAGATGCTATTAAATTTCGCCTCAAGGTTGTCCATAAAATCATTCATTGGTCACCCCGCCCTGCTTGTTTCTGAGACATTTTACTTTCGATCTTAAAACTCAACTGCTCTTCTGTCCGAAACACAGTTGCCGCGCCAAAATCGCGATTATTAAAAAAGCCAGTTTTGCCAATGGATTTAAGCCAACTAGGCAGCGCATCTGGCTGGTCGATGTTGCCTTCTATTACGATTTCAGTCTCGTTAACTTTGAATTTTGTTAACCAAACATTGTTATTATTTACTACAGCAAATGAGGTTAATGCAGACGAAAATGGTTTTTCCTGCAGTTTGCTTAAACTCTTAAGCTTGTCAGCAAGATATTTCGCGGTTGAAAGTCTCATTTTTTGGGTAACCAATTTAGCCAACAAAACCGGATTTTTTTGACGCAACGTCAAGGTCTTGGTTAAATCCTCGAGCTGACGTTGCGTGGCTTTAATAGTAATTTGTACCTGTGTTAATTCTTGCATGCGTGATTGTTTATCTTGCCAAAAACCAAAATAGGTACCACTCATAACGAGTAAAGCGATTACACCAAATAAAATGGTATTAGTAGCAGAAATCCAAAAAAACTGAGGTTTAAACTCATCGCGATAAAGGTTAATACGTGTATTCATGACGATACCTCAGGACTTTTGGGACTGTCGCTATTGGTATCGGCTTGCTTAGTAGATTTGCTTTGCTCGGTTATTAATGACTGTTTTACATATGCAGCGCCTAGGCATGAGAAACTAGCCATTTTAAAATTGAAGGCTGCGCCACAAATTATCTGGGGCTCAAAAAGAGTAACCGGCAGTCCCATGTTCTCTTGAATCTGAATTGCGAGCTTTTCTGATAAGGAGGTATCCAGTTTGAGCATTACTTTTCGCACCGGTGATTGCCTTAACTGACTCTCGAAATAGTCCATGGAACGTTGTATTTGTATACAGAGAGATTCGGTGATGCCCATTGAAAGTTCATTCTCACTATAACTACCTAGGTTTTCGAATCCCTTTAGACGACGAGTAAAGTAAAGGTGACTATTCTTAACAATATTTAAAACGATTTCTTCGCCATTTTCTTGTACCAAACTAATAACCGCGTCATCTGATGTTGGCGTCAATTCAACCGTAGCGGTCTCTTCGATTAAAATACTTTGCAAGTTTAGATTAGCGTCATAGATACCCTTACCAAGATTTTCGATGTCTTTTTGAGGAATGGCGACAACGCTTAGCTTTGTCTGACCGGCTACTTGAGCAGGTGGATTTAAGTAGTCATAAACATATTCGGTATTAGGTGGTAACAATTCTTTCAACGGCCATGCAAGGGCAGCATATACTTCACTTTCAGGTACATTTGGCTTATCAAGTTGTAACAACTGGTACCAATAGGAGGTTAACGAAACGTAACAGTCAGTATTTGCTAGTTTGTGAAGTTGGACATAGTCGGCCAGTTGCCCTTGCCAATTTGAATGGCTAAAGCTTGCGTCTAACACCCACTGCATCTCATCACCATCTTTTTGTAGAGCGCACAAAAGTACACTTTCGCCAGAAAAAGCAATGCCGATAGAAAAGTACGATGACTTCCCTCTAAGTTTTGACTTGATAAGTTGTCGCCAACTCAAACGCATAATATATTCGTGCCTTTTGGTTATTTCCGCTCTAATGAACATTGGATAGTGAAATGGTCGGATGTCGATACGTATGATGTTAAAAACAAGTAGTGTATTCAACGCTCTTAACGCACTATCGACTTCGAAAAAATTCTCTTAACCTTTTCAATCGCTTTAATTACAGACTTAGTGTATGTGATCGGTTTTGATAATTAGGTATGCAATACCTAACAGCTTGTTGCTAAAGTTATACGTATCATCCAAGATACAAATCACTAAAATATGGCGAAAGGCTTTGTTATATAGGGTTTAGAGCTGACAATTTAGAAATATCCATACCCCAATTTAAATTATTAAATCCAAATAAATCGTGTGCTGCCACGCATAAACAAGGGAAATAGCCCAATAAATAAAGAGTAAATATAGAATTTCATAGATTTATGGCGGTGTCTCCACAAATAAAAGCACTGTAAATTAGTTAGTTATCGATAGTGTAAAGCTTATCTTAGCGATAATTTTATTTGTGGGCGTTTTTCGTATATTTTAGGCAAAGACGCACAAGTCCGGTCAGCGCTTTGTATTTCATGATTTTTGAGCACCCATGCAACTGTTGCCGGAAAAAACGGCGACACACTCGTAAAAATCCAGCATATGTTAAAAACAGGCACTCTTAAGCCTGTTAGTATATACCAAAGTAGTAACTCTAGACCTCAGAGTGACATTTCTCTTACTCTAGGAAGAAGTCGCAAATGGCGCACTCGATGCATTTGTCCGCTGGGTGTGACACTACCGGACCGCAGTCATTAGCGCCCCAATTGAGCAAAGCATGGCCAAAAGCTTATTGCTTACTTTGATCCATGAAGCGCGCAAAGCTCTGCGTAACCCAACCAACTGGCTAGCTTTTTCACTTCAAATACAAAAATCTGTAAAACAGGCCTTAGTTAACTTAATATTGTAGTTTTATGTAATCGAAAAAAGGGCTGAGTCTGGTAAAATGCGCAAATCAGGCGCTAATTGCCGCTTAATTAAAGTGACCAACTTATTGGGGTCCCTTCAAATAGGCTTTTGGTATTTATAATCAACTTTACAACTTATTTATTATACGATTTTTATAATTACTTTTTATTTAATTACAAAAAGACCTCTTTAAACTTAACATTTAAAAGAGGTCTTTATTAAGCTCTATTGTATGGTTTTATAAGTGCTAATTTTAATAATAAATTAAACTTAAGTTAACACTATTAGCTCTTAAAGGGATCGAGTCTTAAACGTTACAAAATTTTCATTTTCCCATAAAAAAGCCACTATTTCAGTGGCTTAACATTTATAATTAACATTTATAATTAACATTTTTAAATTACATGTGTTCTAGAATGGAATATCATCATCAAAATCAAAATCTGGCTCTGCCATCGGCGGAGTTTTCTGAGGAGCCTGCTGCGGCGACTGTTGTGAAGGCTTATTATATCCGCCTCCTTGATTTGACTGACCACCACCACCCTGTTGATAACCACCCTGGTTATTCTGACCGCTCTGACTGTTCTGACTGCCTTGGTTATTCTGACTGCCTTGAGGACTTTGTTGATAGCCGCCTTGACCGCCACCACTTTGTCCACCACCGCCACTTTCATTGCGGCCACCTAACATCTGCAATTGGTCTGCAATGACTTCCGTTGTATAACGATCGTTACCTTGCTGATCTTGCCACTTGCGTGTTTGCAATTTACCTTCCAAGTAAATCTGAGACCCTTTCTTCAAGTACTCACCTGCAATTTCTGCTAAACGACGATACATAGTCACTTTGTGCCATTCTGTTTTTTCTTGAAGTTGACCTTGCTGGTCCTTCCAACTTTCACTAGTGGCGATACTCAAATTGGCAACGGCATTACCATTAGGCATATAACGAACTTCTGGATCGTTGCCTAAATTGCCAACTAAGATTACTTTATTCACACCTCTAGAGGCCATGCTAACTCCTATTATTTACACTTTTTTAATTGTTCTTATACTGCTTAATTCGAATTTTATGTTCTTAACTAATTCTAGTTTTACATATAAACAGATATCGATGTTGGCAGCTAAATTCTGCCACCTAATATACTATTGTATTGGATATATTGCACACCCAATTCACCTGATTTTTTGATAAACAGTTCTGTGGTTCAGGGTTTACTAATGTCTGACTTTAAATCTTTCTTAACTAATCAAGGATTTAGCTTTTTCTATGTCGAATCCAGTGCTATCGACTTTCAAATATATGGCGTTTTTTTCAACATCAACTAGCACCTCTTGTACACCTTCCAGTTTTTGCAAATCATTCTCTAGCTTCGTCTGATTTGATATTTGTAAAAGAACGCCTATATTTTCAATAGAGAGTGTGACTCTTTTTACTTTCGTGGTTTTTTGTAATCCCCATACAATAATCATAGTCATAACAATGAATACCAAACAAGCCACTAATGCTAATTGAGGACCTAGCCACCCATTTAATACGCCAGATATTAAACCACCTAAAAACGCACCGAAAAATTGGAAACTCGCATAAACCCCCATAGCACTGCCCTTTTTGCCAGCCGGAGCGATGCTCGATACCATTACTGGCATGTGCGCTTCCATGTAGTTAAATCCAGCAAAAAATAGAGTCCCTGCGAACAAAATAATAAGCCAATTCAACTCAGGTAATAATAACAATCCGAAGCCTGCCGCCATAAAAGTCAAGGATATGATAAAAGACGTTGACGTTTTTAGACGCTTACAGAGTTTCATTAACACAACTAAAATTAATACTGAAACAAACAAAATTGGAGTATAAATTTTCCAGTGTTCATTTAGGCTAAGGTTCACCTGAGTAAGCAGCACGGGTACTTGGACAAAAAAGCAAGTTATTAGCAAATGTACCGTCAAAACACTTATATTCAAACGCCACAGACTCGGGTCTTTAGCTAGGTTTTTTAGTTGACTAAGTTGCGGGAGCGCATCTCCCGATGGCGTGTTTTGTTTCGGGGTTGGCACACCAAATTTAACCAGAGGCAAACAGAGAACGCTTAGTACCGCCGTAATCCAGAATATCCCTTGAATACCATACAGCCCCGCAATAATCGGACCGGTTAACAGGGCTACATAGAATGAAAAGCCGATAGAAACACCAATAATCGCCATTACTTTTGCACGTTCTGACTCGCGCGTTACGTCTGCTGCCAATGCCATTATCGCGCCAGCTATAGCACCTGCGCCTTGCAAAATTCGACCCACCGTTAACATGACCATCGAATCAGCATTCGCGGCAATCACACTGCCGATTGCAAAGAAGCAAAGCCCCATATAAATAACTGGCTTGCGACCCCATTTATCGGATAGCACACCCATGGGAATCTGCAGTATGGCTTGAGTCAAACCATAACCACCAATCGCGAGCCCTACAAGGAGGGGCGAATAATCGGGGTATTCAACAGCGGCGATTGCTAAGACAGGAATGACCATAAATAACCCAAGCATACGCAATACGTAGACTAAGGCTAAACTAACAGCTGCACGTGTTTCTTGTGGATTCAACTTCGTATTATTTCCTTTGGTTAATTATAGATGATCTGCGTTTCGCTCACTGCAATTCAGGCGCGCAATTCTAACACAAGAATTTGACGGACTCACATCTGCATGATCCCTTCTATGTATGTTCCGTAACAAACTCATATTTTTTGGTAAATTTGTGTCATACTTATCGATTGTTCTGGCACCATCTCATCTAAGGCAATATGGATAAAATAGAAGTTCGCGGGGCTCGCACCCATAACCTGAAAAACATCAATATTGAACTCCCGAGGAACAAGCTTGTTGTAATTACTGGCTTATCTGGTTCGGGGAAGTCTTCACTGGCATTCGACACATTATATGCTGAAGGACAGCGTCGCTATGTTGAGTCTTTATCTGCTTACGCAAGACAGTTTTTGTCCATGATGGAAAAGCCAGATGTTGATCACATAGCAGGCTTGTCACCCGCTATTTCAATAGAGCAAAAATCAACATCGCATAACCCGCGCTCAACTGTGGGCACAATAACGGAAATTTACGATTATTTGCGTTTGTTGTTCGCTCGCGTAGGTGAACCAAAATGTCCAGACCACGATGTTGCTCTGAATGCGCAAACGGTGAGTCAAATGGTTGACAGGGTTTTAGAAATGCCTGAAGGCACCAAACTCATGTTATTGGCGCCGGTGATTCAAGACCGCAAAGGAGAGCATGTAAAAACACTTGAAGGCTTATGCGCTCAAGGTTTTATTCGTGCGCGTATTGATGGTGAAGTTTGCGATTTGACCGATCCGCCTCCACTAGATCTGCACAAAAAGCATACTATTGAAGTGGTCGTTGACCGCTTTAAAGTGCGTGATGATTTGCAGCTGCGCTTGGCTGAATCGTTTGAAACTGCGCTCACACTTTCCGCTGGCTCAGCAAAAGTAGCGTATATGGACGATGATGAGAAGCACAAAGACGAAATTGTGTTGTCTGCTAACTTTGCTTGCCCGCATTGCGGTTACAGTATTACCGAACTAGAACCTAGAATATTCTCATTTAATAACCCAGCAGGCGCATGTCAAACCTGCGATGGGTTGGGAACAAAGCAGTTTTTTGACCCCCACAGAGTCGTTGGCAATACTGAAATTAGTTTAAGTGGCGGTGCTATTCGTGGTTGGGATAAACGCAGTTATTATTACTTCCAGATGCTGCAGTCAGTTGCAGACCATTATAAATTTAACTTAAATACTCCGTTTGAAAAACTAGATGAGCAATCGAAAGATATCGTTTTGTTTGGCAGTAAAGGCACCTCCATTAAGTTTAAGTACATTAATGAACGTGGCGATATTATGGAACGAAAGCATCCATTTGAAGGCATCATTCCGAATATGGAACGTCGTTTTCGTGAAACTGAATCTAACACAGTGCGCGAAGAACTCGGCAAATATATGAGTCACCAAAGTTGCACTAGTTGCTCAGGCGCAAGGCTGCGACTAGAGGCCCGAAACGTCTTTATTCAAGGTACCAACTTACCCGAAGTCGCACAAATGTCGATTGCAGCGTGTTTGAGCTTTTTCTCTAATTTAGAGCTTACCGGCCAGCGCGGTGAAATCGCAGATAAGATTCTAAAAGAAATTAAAGACCGCTTAGCCTTTTTAGTCAATGTGGGTTTGAACTACCTATCACTATCGCGCAGTGCTGACACATTATCCGGTGGCGAAGCACAACGTATTCGGCTTGCGAGTCAAATTGGTGCGGGTCTAGTCGGCGTTATGTATGTGTTGGACGAGCCATCGATCGGTTTGCATCAACGCGATAACTCAAGACTCCTCGAAACCCTTCGTCACTTGCGTGATTTAGGCAACACCGTCATCGTTGTTGAACACGATGAAGATGCGATTAAAGAAGCCGATTATATCGTGGACATTGGTCCCGGTGCTGGTGTGCATGGCGGCGAAATTATTGCTCAGGGTTCCTTAGAAGACATCATGAATAGTGAACGTTCACTCACTGGTAAATATCTATCAGGGAAAGAGTTCATTGTAATACCAGAGAAACGAAATAGCACAAAAAATCGTAAATGGGTAAAGTTAACCGGTGCCACTGGTAACAATTTACAATCCGTGACGTTAAAGATACCACAAGGCCTGATGACTTGTATTACCGGTGTATCTGGCTCAGGCAAATCAACGTTGATCAACGATACTTTTTATCGGATAGCGCAACGTGAATTAAACCGCGCTACCACTAACGAACCCGCTCCGTATAAAAGCATAACGGGGTTGGAACATATGGATAAAGTAGTCGACATTGACCAAAGTCCAATTGGCAGAACGCCACGCTCGAATCCTGCAACGTACGCCGGTATTTTCACTCCTATTCGTGAAATATTCGCAGGTACCCAGGAATCGCGCTCGCGCGGCTATAAGGCTGGACGCTTCAGTTTTAACGTCAAAGGCGGACGCTGTGAAGCGTGCCAAGGTGATGGTTTAATTAAAGTCGAAATGCATTTTTTGCCTGATGTATATGTGTCTTGTGATGTTTGTATGGGTAAGCGATACAATCGTGAAACGCTAGAAATTCGTTATAAAAACAAAAATATCCATGAAATATTGGCAATGACAGTAGAAGACGCACGTGATTTCTTCGAAGCTATTCCATCAATTAATCGCAAGCTACAAACCTTGATGGACGTTGGCCTTTCTTATATTGGTTTAGGCCAGTCGGCCACAACACTGTCTGGTGGTGAAGCGCAACGCGTTAAGCTTGCAAAAGAGCTATCTAAACGCGATACCGGTCAAACCCTCTATATCTTAGATGAACCGACTACAGGTCTTCATTTCCATGATATTAAACAATTGCTGGAAGTACTGCATCGTTTACGTGATCACGGTAATACTATTGTCGTGATTGAGCATAACCTTGACGTTGTAAAAACAGCCGACTGGGTTATCGATCTGGGTCCTGAAGGTGGTTCAGGTGGAGGTCTTATCGTTGCAGAAGGAACACCAGAAGATATTTGTAAAGTTGCCGCATCGCATACAGGTATGTACCTAGCGAAAATGTTGGCTGGTAAACAAGTTAAAAGTTAGCCATGAGCCGATAGCATGCGATTAGCTAGTAAAGTGCAACAAGATAATAACGCGCTGGCTAGCGAGAAATGTGTCTTTGAGCTTGTCAAAAGAAGGAGTAAAAGTTGTTAAGTATTGAATTTGATGTTCGTTTTTACGAAACAGATGCACTGCAGCATGTCAGCAACACGGCATTGGTTGGCTGGTTTGAGACCGCTCGCCTGCCGATATTTAAATACTTCACACCTAAACTTGACCTTAGTAATTGGCCTCTTATTTTGGCTAATTATAATGTCGACTTTTTAGAGCAAATTTACTTAGCCGAGCCCGTTGAAGTAAAAACTTGGATTAGTCGCATTGGCAATAGCTCCTTTATCGTTTACCAAGAGTTATGGCAGTCCAACGTGAAAAAAGCAAAGGGCACAACGACACTCGTTCGCTTCGATTATAAAAGCAAAAAATCAGTACGTATCCCTAATGATATTCGCGCTAAACTTGAAGAACATAAAATAGAACTTGAGTAAGGTTCACTATCTTATTTTGAGCCAGTTGCGCAATAAAGGAAGGCATTGTGAAGAATACCGATTTCATTAGCGTTATTGATAATGCTCTCAGCCCCGAGTTGTGCCAGCAAATAATCAATATTTTCGAAGCCAGTGAGCACCTCGCCCCTGGTGAAACGGGCGGCGGTATTGATACCAGCAAAAAGCGTTCAACTGATGTGTCTATTACTCGGCATCCTGAATTTAAAGACGTTTATCCTCAAGTCGCAGGTATTACCGGTAAGCATCTTGTTAACTATATTAAAGTTTATTTTTTTGCATTGATTGGCCCTATTGGCCTAACTATGGCTGACATTAAAACAGGCAAGCCGGTTAAACTTACCGCTGATAATTTCGATGAACAAGCATTGCCAAGGCTTCCCCAAATCGTTAATTACTTATTTAGAGTTGGTGAAATTAATGCTCAAAAATACACGGCTGGTAATGGAGGCTATCCATATTGGCACTCTGAAAACTACCCTCAGAAAGGCTCGACAGATGCACTGCATCGTAACTTATTATTTATGTTTTATTTGAATGATGTTAGCGACGGTGGTGAGACGGAGTTTTACTATCAAGACAAGAAAATTATACCAAAGACAGGTCGAATGGTAATTGCACCCAGTGGTTTTACACATACTCACCGCGGTAACGTACCGACGTCTGGTGATAAATACATTTTAACGTCTTGGGTTTTATTTAACCCTGCCGAGCACATATTTAGTCTGGGATAATAGCTAAGCTTATTACTTATAATTGCTATTATTAAGCATAAAATAATACGAATATGTATGGTAATAAGCTATTTTCAGAATCGAGATAGACTACATTTTTGATTTTACGAACTTTTGTAAAATCTTTATCAACTCCCTACGGTTAATAGGTTTGGCCAGATGGCAGTTCATGCCCACTAGCTTCGATTTTTCAACATCTTCTTTTAATACTGATGCAGAAAGCGCAATAATTGGCGTAGTTTTATCGCGCAACCTATTCGCTTGTACAAACGGAGCAAAAATTTCACTCAAACTTTCATCTGAAATACCGATCCCTGAATCGGCAACACAAAATTCTAACACTTGAGTTGTCGGGTTATTGTCAGTTACCTTTAATGAAAGGCTTACCGTTCCATTATTCGCAGTAAATTTGATAGCATTACTGACTAGGTTATTAAGCACTTGCATTATCCTAGTTGGATCGCCCATGAAGGCGTTTTCAACGTATTCATCACTGTAGGTAGTGAATTGGATGTTTTTATCAAGGGCCGATGTTTGGAAAAGGGATTCAGTTTCGTTTATCACCTGCGTGATACTGATGGGCACATGCTCAATCACAAGTTTGCCGCTGTAAGCTTTGAGTGATCAAGTATATCGTTCAAAATGCTATTTAAGCTAGCGCCAGCTCGTTTCACTCTTTCAAGCTTTGGTCGCTGGGCCTCCGTGATATCAGACGATAAAACAATATCAACTAAGCCAATAATTCCATTCATAGGTGTACGGATTTCGTGTGACATAGTGGCTAAAAAAACAGATTGGGCTCGCCTGCTTTGCGCTCGCTTTCTAGCACCTGTTTCAACGCGTCTGATTTATCTAAACTATCAACTAAGGCCTTTTCTAAAAACCAGGCCAGCAAAAATACCATGACCGCGATAAATACATTTGTTACTGATAGCCTCAACCAGATTGCAAGGTCATAATAGCCATTGGTACAGAGAAAAGAACCCAAAGTTTGGCACAAAGTGAGCTATACATCGGTTTATATAGTGCAGCTATTGAAAGTAAAATCCAAAAAACTGGAAAAGCGATGGCGACTAAAATGTTATTCGGCGATGTTACATAAACAACCACCGACATGACCATTGAAAGCACAATCAGTGCCTTAAAACCGGTTTCCCGCAAAAGCATTTCAACTTTCGTTGAGTTACTAAAGACTTTTTCCAATGAATTAATCTTTATGCGTTTTCATAAACATATTTACCCCAGTGTGCCTTTAAATTTTGCAAAACTATAGCTATTCTTTACTTTCTAAAAATAGTTAGACCTACCCTTCGAACTCAGTAACAACCAGTCCTTTTAACGTATAACCAACAGTCGCTATGTCCCCCTTCCAGCCGTCGGTAGAGAGTATACCCGTCACCCAAACAGCATCGTATAAATTAGCGATAGGAACGCCTTTAGAGAATTTCACATAAACGATCTGATTTGAAGGTGGAGGAGGCACATGGATGCAAGCCCCAAAATAAGGAACTAGCAAAAATTCAGTGATATTATCAGCATCTCCCTCGAGCGGAACGACAAATCCTGGAATCTTCACAAACTGCCCATTCAACGCTTGAAGCAAAGGCGCATCCGGTTCTACTTGTGTCATTTGTCCGTTATGGTCAATTGCACTTGGAGGCACAACGTAATCTTTTGGTACCATGTCTTCCCAATATAGCTCTTTGGGCTGTTTGTCGTCTTTCGCCACCGAAGTGCCAGAAAATAAACAGACACCAAGTAATAATAACGCGAAGTTAAATATCGTTTTCAACAGTCTCTCCCTCATGAATTGGTCACATCGTTAAATAGTATAAACTTTAGTGCTTAAATATCGAGTAAAAAAAAGCCCGCATAGTGCGAGCTCCTTAGTTTGATAGCATAAGCCTTAACAGGTTACTTAAGCCGTCTTATTATATCGCTCAATACTAGAGGTAATTTCGGCTTTCGCTGCATCGAGATCAGCCCAACCTTCAATTTTAACCCATTTGTTTGGCTCTAAATCTTTATAATGTGCAAAAAAGTGTTCAATTTGGTTTTTCAACAAACCGGGGACGTCTTCAATGTTTTGAACGTCTTCATAAATCTTAGTTAGCTTTGATACGGGAACCGCGATGACTTTCGCATCTTCACCAGACTCATCCGTCATTTTCAATACGCCCACTGGACGACATTTAACCACCGATCCGGCTAGTAACGGATGTGGAGACATAACAAGCACGTCCACAGGGTCGCCATCATCAGACAATGTGAGGTTTACATAGCCATAGTTTGCAGGGTATTGCATACAAGTTGCCATAAAACGATCAACAAAAAGTACACCGGTGTCTTTGTCTACTTCGTACTTAACTGGGGTAGAATATGCTGGGATTTCAATGATGACATTAAATTCATCAGGTGCGTTTTTGCCTACTGGGACATCATTCAAGCTCATGGGTATTTCCTATAAATAAAAAAATTGCCGAGATTATAAGAAAATATCGGCAGAGTATCTACATAAAGCGCCTAATAGTTTGGTCGCATGGCGCGGTAAATGTTATTTGGCATTCGACTTACTTGTAATAACTCTTACAAGCAAGTACTTCATTTTTTGAACCTAACAGCGTCGGTACGCGCTGATGGATCTCTTCTGGCATAACTTCCATGATGCGGCCTTGGCCTGTATCAGCTAAACCACCAGCTTGTTCCATTAGGAAAGCCATTGGATTTGCTTCATAAAGTAGACGCAATTTACCCGGCATTTTTGGATTACGCTTATCAAAAGGATACGCAAAAATACCACCTCGGCATAGTACGCGGTGAATATCACCTACCATTGCTGCTACCCAACGCATATTGTAGTCTTTTTCTCGTGGGCCATCTTCACCGGCAAGAAGGTCTTTCACATACTGCTGAATTGGCTCTTCCCAATGACGTTGATTCGATGCGTTGATTGCAAATTCTGCGGTATCTTCCGGCACTTTGACATTGGCTTGGGTTAAAAGAAAACCACCGTGCGTTTTATCTAGTGTATATAAATGGGTACCGCGTCCTGTAGTCATCGCTAACATTGTTGAAGGGCCATACAAAACATATCCAGCGGCAACTATTTGAGTGCCGGGCTGAAGAAATGCCGATGGGTCATCAGGCTTCATCCACTGCGGGGCATGCGTGATCGAAAATATCGTGCCTATTAAGCTATTAATTTCAGTATTTGATGAACCGTCTAGTGGGTCAAAACTAACCAAATAATTCCCATCTGGATTACATGGAACAACCGTGTCTTCCTCTTCTGAAGATATAGCCTTGACGTAACCCGACTCTCGTAATGTATCTTTCAATATTTGATTAGAAATGACATCCAATTTTTTTTGCGTTTCGCCTTGCACGTTTTCAGACAAGGTAGAGCCAAGCACACCGGCTAAAGCACCTTGACTTACACGGAATGAAATTTCTTTACAAGCGGCTAAGATAGTACGAATTAAAAGGATAAGTTCGAGTGGTGCACCATCCTGTTGAAGCTGGGAGTTTAAGCGTTTCATGTTACCAAGTGTTCCTTAGATATAAGACCAAAACGGTTATGACGCGCATATTGCACTAACAATTTATGCAGAATGCTCATCCGTGTATTGCTTGGTTAAAAATTATAACTGGGAAGTGTTTCAATTGCGACCTTGTTATTGCATAGCAGGTTGTTAGGTATCTAGTTATTGCATTTCTTGCTGTCGCATTTCGCCATGTTTTGATACAGTTAGCGAAATAATATAATACAAATTAATAAAATCATGCACGTACATATATTGGGCATATGCGGTAGTTTTATGGGTGGTATAGCCGCAATTGCAAAGTCACTCGGACACAAAGTGACTGGGGCAGACACCAACGTTTATCCTCCCATGAGCACTCAGCTAGAACAGCTAGGTATTGAATTAACGGCTGGTTTTGACACTCAGCAATTCGATCCTATTCCAGACATAGTTATTATTGGCAATGCGATGTCGCGAGGTAATCCGGCCGTTGAATACGTGCTTGACCGCAATCTTCCTTACACGAGCGGGCCCCAATGGTTATTAGAAAACCTACTAACTAAGCGTTGGGTTATTGCGGCTTCAGGTACGCATGGTAAAACCACAACATCCAGTATGATAGCTTGGATACTGGAAGATATTGGCCTTAGTCCCGGTTTTTTAATCGGTGGCGTACCAGAGAATTTTGGTGTTTCAGCCCGAATTGGGCAATCCCCCTTCTTTGTGATTGAAGCGGACGAATACGATTCTGCTTTTTTCGATAAGCGCTCTAAATTTGTGCATTATCGTCCTAGAACATTAGTTATGAACAATCTTGAATTTGATCATGCTGATATCTTTGAAAACTTGGATGCCATTAAAAAGCAATTCCACCATTTAGTGCGCTGTGTTCCGTCCAATGGACTCATTATTTCTCCTATCAATGATGCTAATTTAGAGGACGTAATACATAAAGGTTGCTGGAGTGATACGCAAAAAGTGGGCGATACCGAGATTTGCGATTGGCGTGCCCAATTAATAAGTTCAGATGGTAGTCAATTCAATGTATTGCAGAATAATGAAATAGTTGGTTGCGTAAGTTGGGGTCTCATAGGCGACCACAATGTCAGCAATGCAATCATGGCAATTGCAGCAGCGCATCATGCTGGCGTACCAACAATAGACGCCATTGATGCATTAGCGCGCTTTAAGAATGTAAAAAAACGGATGGAAGTGAAGGGGCAAGTAGCCGACATTACGGTTTATGACGACTTCGCTCATCATCCAACTGCAATTCAGACAACATTAGCGGGGCTTAGAAATAAGGTTG
This sequence comes from Glaciecola sp., assembly GCA_034112105.1. Taxonomy (GTDB): domain Bacteria; phylum Pseudomonadota; class Gammaproteobacteria; order Enterobacterales; family Alteromonadaceae; genus Glaciecola. The sequence goes on from JAWUVZ010000063.1 coordinate 31,224, forward strand.
GCGATGCTAAAATTATTGCCATACTTGAACCACGTTCAAACACCATGAAAATGGGGGTGCATAAAGAAACGCTAGCTAACTCTTGGCAGCAAGCCGATGAGGTATTTTTGTTTGAACCTGAAAATGTCGATTGGTCGATGCAAGAATTGGTCATACATAGTAACGCCCCCGTATACTTATTCAAAGATACCGTTGATATTGTAGAGGCCGTCGTTGAACAGGCGCAACCAGGCGATCAAATTTTGGTAATGAGTAATGGTGGTTTCAATAACATTCATCAAAGTTTATTAACTGCACTGACGAAAAAGTTTAAGGATTGGAGTTGATTAAAAACAAGTAGACCGTTGAGTACGATAGCAAATAATAACGGCTATTCGCTCGCAATTAAGACTAAATAACCTTTTTAAAATCAAGACAAGAGACGAACTATGAAAAAATTATTGATTGCTTCTGCCCTATTCGCATTTGGTTCAATACAACAAGTACATGCTTGGGGACAAACTGGCCATCGCATTACAGGATCAATAGCTGAGCAATATTTAACGGATGACGCGAAGGCGGCAATTAAACAATTACTGCCAAACGAAAGTCTGGCTGAGGCATCAACATATGCGGATGAGATGCGTTCCAACCCTGACGAATTTTGGCAAAAAGAAGCTCGTCCATATCATTATGTAACCGTGCCACAAGGTAAACATTATCATGAAGTCGGCGCGCCTGAAGAAGGTGACGCTTTTACCGCCTTGCAAAAATTCTCAAAAATTGTGAAAGATGCAACTGCTCCGCTCAAAGAACGCCAACGCGCTCTGCGATTCATTGTGCATATCATTGGTGATTAACATCAACCATTGCACGCTGGAAATGGCACTGACAAGGGCGGTAATGACGTGAAGCTTGAATTTTTCTGGGATGACTCTAACTTGCATCGCGTTTGGGATTCAGGATTAATTGATAGACGCCAATTGTCTTACACAGAATGGACTAATTGGTTGAGCGAAAAAATCACACCTGAGCAATCAGCGGCTTGGAACACAATCGACCCGCTGATTTATATCGCAGAAAGTGTTGCCATTCGTGATACGATTTATCCTGAGACAGAACGCTTAAGTTGGGATTATTTATACCAACATTTACCAACAGCGACAGAAAGATTGCAAGAAGGTGGCGTGCGAATTGCTGCGCATTTGAACGACTTATTTAAGCCGTAGACTCACCAATTTAGACAATAAAAAGGGAGCAAGTGTCGATTAAGTGCTCCCTTTTCTAATTCAATCTATGTCTAAGGCTTCTGGCGAAAGAATAATGCCTGTCCCGTCAGCGTAAAGATGATCCTCTGGCAGAAAAGTAACTCCCGCAAAATTGACTGCAATATCCAGGTCGCCAACTTCTCGGCTTTCTGAATTCACTGGAATGGCCGTTAATGCATGAATACCTATATCGCAATCTTCGAGCACATCAATTTCGCGCACACTGCCATAACAAACAATCCCTTCCCAGCCATTTTCAGCTGCCATCTGTGCATTATATGCGTCAATTAAAGCGCGCCGAGTAGAGCCTCCACCATCAATTAAAAGCACTTTGCCTTCGCCTCTTGTGGCTAAAACTCGGTCAACCAATCCTTTGTCTTCAAAACATTTGATGGTAGTGACTTCTCCACCATAAGAATAGCGGCCACCAAAACTGGTAAAGATAGGGTCAAGTACATCAACACTATCAGCGAATAAATCACATAAGTCAGAAGTATTGTATTCCATAATATTCCTTAAATATTTTTTTATACCGTGTTTGTTCGGGCATTTTTAAACAACATATTTTTATATTAGCACTTCTGAACATAGATGAAAGCCAAAAAAAAGTTGAATGATTTTTGTCATAGAGGTTTCTTTGTTTTGTCACTATTTGTTCATATTTGAAACGTATCGTTATTGTTGTCTTCGACTAATTTGAGAAAAGTATGACACTACAGCGAATTACAAAGTTAGATACAGCTCTTTTTTATTGGTTCAATCGATATTCAGCTTCAAGTAATAGCCTGGTTATACAGGGCGTTCGCGCTATTTCAAAAACCGGTGACGGTCATTTGTATATTTTTTTTGGTGCATTACTATTCTGGTTAGACAACAGCCATGGCGTACTTTTTTTTTACACTGCTTTAATGGCATATGCGCTAGAGATTCCGATGTACTTAATTTTTAAACACTGTTTTAAGCGCAAACGACCTAGCGCAAGACTGCTAAATTTTAATGCTCACATTACGCCTTCTGACAAATTTAGTTTACCCTCAGGGCACACCGCTGCGGCGTTTTTAATGGCGACTATTGTCAGTAGTTTCTATCCAACGTTTAGTGTAATCGCTTTTAGCTGGGCCAGTTTAGTCGGAGTGTCTCGTATTTTACTTGGTGTGCACTTTCCTTCAGACGTTGTTATTGGAGCAATTTTAGGTGCCGGCATTGCGAGTATCAGCATGCTTGTATTGACGTAAGGTCTATTTATGAAAATTCTTTATGGTGTACAAGGGACCGGAAATGGTCACATTTCGAGGGCTCGGATTATGGCTGAAGCATTTAGTCAACGTGATGATGTACAAGTTGATTACTTCTTTTCAGGGCGGGATGTCGATGCCTATTTTGATATGCATATATTTGCTCAATATCAAACCAAACGTGGCTTGTCATTTGTCACCCAAAGCGGCGCTGTGCATCGATTTAAAACCATTAGAAGTGTAAAGCTAGTTGAATTTATGCGCGACGTAAGACAATTAGATCTCAGTGCTTATGACCTCGTGCTAAATGATTTTGAACCGATATCAGCATGGGCTGCAAGGAGTCAAAATATTCCCTCACTTTCAATTAGCCATCAGTCAGCGTTCACTTATGCAGTCCCAATCGAGGCCCAAAGTCTGGTCGATAAATGGCTTACTCGTCATTTCGCCCCAACCCAATATGCATTAGGTGTGCATTGGTATCATTTCAATCACGCCATTATTCCTCCCTTTGTGCCCAAAGGACTATCGAAGAAAAGCCTGCCCTATTCTAAAAAAGAAAAGAACACAGATTTCACGCTAGTCTATCTGCCGTTCGAAGACCAACAACAAATTCAGCAAGTATTACAGCCGCTTAGTGAAAATCGCTTTTATTGCTATCATCCTCAAGTTCAACGCCCATATATTCAAAACAACATTCACTGGTTCCCACCATCGAAAAGTGGCTTTCACGAAGCACTATCTGCCTGCAAAAAAGTGATTGCTAATGGCGGGTTTGAATTGGCAACAGAGTGCTTAAGTATAGGTAAAGCAATTCTGATGAAGCCCTTAACTGGTCAATATGAACAATACTCAAACGCACTTATGCTTCGTCAACTAGGTATTTCAGATACGTTATTCCACTTAAATACTGACGATATTGAAGAATGGTTGAACACTAGTCGAGCAACAAAAATTAACTTCCCGAGCAACGCTGACTGCTTCATCGACTGGATTGTCGCGGGCAAGTGGTCCGACACCGAGACGATATGCCAACAGCTGTGGCAACAAGTTGAATTTCCAGACGAAGTAGGTAAGAAACTCAGTAAGGTAAGTCGCACAAGTATTTAGCTCAAGGCCTAGAAAGAGATTGCATTTTTAGTGATTGCAGTGCAATGTTAAGCGCATATTAAGCTAGTTATATTATGTCCATGAATCGAATGTCAAAATTGGTGCTTTGTGTAGCGCTGACTCTATTTTTATGTGCCTGTGGTCAAACCGGCCCCTTGTTCATTCCTGAGCAAGCACCCAGTAATGAGAAAACGCCTCAGGTCGTAGCCGAAAATCCTGAACAACTGAACAGTAGAGACGGTCGATAAAATGGATTTTTTCTTTTACAAAGACAATCAACTTTTTGCTGAAGACGTTGCTGTTGCTGATATTGCAAAAGCACACGGCACACCAGTATATATTTACTCAAGAGCGACAATTGAACGCCATTGGCATGCCTTTAATAACGCCGTTGCTAATCATGACCATCTTATTTGCTATGCGGTTAAAGCCAACTCTAATTTAGGTGTTTTGTCTGTGTTGGCTAAATTAGGCTCAGGCTTTGACATTGTTAGCAAAGGTGAACTTTCACGCGTTATTGAAGCTGGCGGAGACACCACCAAAGTGGTTTTTTCAGGCGTCGGTAAAACATCGGATGAAATTCGTTTCGCCCTTCAGCAAAACATCATGTGTTTTAATGTGGAATCTGATGCTGAGCTCGATCGTATTAACTATGTGGCGGGTGAACTTGGTGTTAAAGCGCCTATTTCAATTCGTATTAATCCTGATGTCGACGCAAAAACTCACCCCTATATTTCTACTGGTTTAAAAGCAAATAAATTCGGAATTGCACGTGATGATGCACTGCGTGTATATAAACGTGCTGCTGCAATGCCCCATTTAGATGTAAAAGGAATGGACTGTCATATTGGGTCTCAGTTAACCGACATCACCCCATTTGTTGACGCACTAGAACGTTTACTAGTGTTAATTGATGAACTAGCCGAACATAATATTCTGATCTCGCACCTTGATGTTGGCGGTGGTTTAGGCGTGCCTTATAACGACGAAACGCCTCCTCATCCGGATGAATATGCAGCGGCAATGAGTGCCAAAATGCAAGGTCGTGAACATCTCAAGCTTATTTTAGAACCTGGCAGAGCCATTGCGGCGAATGCCGGTATTCTCGTTACCGAAGTTGAGTTTCTCAAGCAGGGTGAAGAGAAAAATTTTGCTATTGTCGATGCCGCCATGAATGATTTATTACGTCCTGCATTATACAGTGCTTGGCAAGCTATTATTCCGGTGCAACCACGACTTGATATTGCCGCACAACAATATGATGTTGTTGGTCCCGTTTGTGAAACCGGTGACTTTCTAGGTAAGGATCGCGACTTAGCGATTGCCCCTGGTGATTTCCTCGCAGTGAGAAGTGCAGGTGCTTATGGTTTTGTAATGGCGAGTAATTATAATAGTCGTTGCAGACCTGCTGAGATCATGGTCGATAAAACCGAGACAATTGTGGTTCGCGAAAGAGAAAAGCTAAAAGATCTCTGGAAAGGTGAGCATAGAATTACGTAAACTAGGACCCTAGATTAGGTCTTACACTCATAATAATAATTATAAGAAGAAAATGCTGTTAAATTTTTCTAAAATGCACGGACTTGGCAACGACTTTGTGGTTGTCGATAACGTTACCCAAAATGTGTTTTTCTCAAAAGAGAAGATCCAACAACTTGCTGACCGTAATTTTGGCATTGGCTTCGATCAACTTCTCATCGTTGAGCCCCCTTACGATCCAGACCAAGACTTCCATTATCGCATTTATAATGCAGACGGCTCAGAAGTATCCCAATGTGGCAACGGCGCACGTTGTTTCGCTAAGTTTGTTAAACAAAAAGGCTTAATTAACCGCAATAAAATTATTGTCAGTACCAAAGCTGGTCGTATGGTGCTGTACCTTGAAAAAGACGGCAATGTGACAGTTAATATGGGGTGTCCCGTATTCACTCCTGAGCGCATTCCCTTTAAAGCCAACAAACAGGAAAATATTTATATTATCCGCGAGCAGGAACATACCTTTTTCTGCGGTGTTGTATCAATGGGTAACCCACACTGCGTGCTCGAAGTCGACGATGTAGATAATTATGATGTCCCTGGCGTTGGTAACATAATTGGTCATAACGAGCGTTTTCCAGAAGGCGTAAATGTTGGGTTTATGCAAATTATTAGTCGCAGCGAGATAAAACTGCGCGTGTTCGAGCGCGGCAGTGGAGAGACTTTAGCCTGCGGTAGCGGTGCTTGTGCAGCCGTTGCAATAGGTATTATGCAAGACAAACTAGATAAAGAAGTGAATGTCTCGCTCCCTGGTGGTAGACTAAGTATAAAATGGCACGGGGAAGACGGTCTATTAAAAATGACGGGGCCCGCAGAACACATTTATGATGGACAAGTAACGCTATGAACAAATCAAGTGTTAAGGTAAATACTGCTCAAGCGCTAGCACATGACTATGCTTCAGAGGCAGTCACGGAAGCAGAAGTACGAGAGTACATTCTGAATAACAAAGATTTCTTTGTTAAAAACCCGGATGTTGCTGAAAGAGTCCAAGTACCACATAAGCAAAAGGGAACGGTCTCGCTTGTTGAGCTTCAGGGTAGTCAGCTTCGCAAAAAAGTTCGCCAACTCAGCTTTAAACTCAGCCAACTCATTTCAATTGCTAAGCAAAATGAACGAATTTATCGTGTGTATGCCGACCTAAATATGCGCCTGTTACGCTGTACTGATTTTGCTGAAATGCAATATACTATTGAAGAAACGTTGCAAGATGATCTCGATATGTCGGCTGCTACAATTAAACCTTTCAAAGGTCTTTTTGCCTTACCTGAAATTCAGCAGCGTTTGTTTATGGAAAAACGCTTTAAAGATACCGATTTCTTTTTTGGTCGTTTGAGCCAGCATGAAAAGCAACTTTTGTTCGGCGATGGCATTGCTGAATCAGTCGCTCTAGTGCTACTAGGCGATAAACGCGACCTAGGCATATTAGCTATTGGTAGTGCCGACCCCATTCATTTTGATCCCGACATGGACACGTTGTTAATAAAGCAACTTCAGGAGTTCCTGAATGTCTCAATGCCTGGTTTACTTCATTATTAGTAAAGGCTAATTTTGTTCAATGACTTGCCTGAATCGCAAAAAGTTCCACCTCAATTAGCGTCTTGGGTTATCGACTTTATTCACTACAGTCGTGTTGAGCGCCAACTTTCCGAACTTACTTGTAAAAACTATCAACGTCAGATACTCAGTGCCCTCAACGACCTTAACATCATTAATTGGACAGAGCTTTCTCCTGATCATATAAAAATGATGTTGATGCGCTGCAGTAAAGCAAAACTGTCCACTCGCACCATCAATTTGCGGCTCAGTGTGTTGCGAAACTTCTGCGAATTTATGGTCACGAAAGAATATCTAAGTAACAATCCGGTTGCCGCAATTCAGTCCTTAAAACAATCAAAGCCATTGCCCAAACAATTGAATGTCGATGAAATGGGCAGTTTACTAAACTTTGATGCGACGGGATTTTTGGATACTCGAGACAAAGCGATGTTCGAATTGCTATACGGCTGTGGTATGCGTTTATCAGAATTGACAGGGCTTGAACTGAGAGATATTTTAGCCGGTGATGAAGTGAGAGTTATTGGTAAAGGCAATAAGGAGCGACGTTTACCCTTGGGTCGTCAGGCTAAAATTGCGGTTAACCTGTGGATTGCTGAACGCAATAAACTATTACCTTCAGCAGACCAACAAGCCCTATTTTTATCCAAACGTAAAACCCGAATTTCCAACCGACAAGTACAAAATAGACTTGACCATTGGGCTAAAAAACAAACCCTTTATCAACAAATCAGTCCACACACATTGCGCCATTCGTTCGCAACTCACGTATTAGAGTCCAGTAATGATTTACGAGGTGTTCAAGAATTATTAGGGCATGCGAACTTATCCACGACTCAAATCTACACTCACCTTAACTTTCAGCATCTGTCTCAAATTTATGACAAAGCACACCCAAGGGCAAAGAAGAAGTGATTATTTATAAACCCACTCCAAAAATTAGCGCTATGACCTTCGATTTGGATGACACCTTATACGATAATTGGCCCTATATTATTGAAGCTGAAAAAGGCTTATTGAGTTTTATTGCAAAAGAATATCCTGATTCGTCTTACCTCAATAGAGACGATTGGCAACAGTATAAACAACAAGTATTGCATAACGACCCTGAGTTGTTCTGGGATATGGGCGACTTGCGCCGGATCATCTTAACAAAGGGACTAGAGGGGGCCGGTTACCGCGGTAAAGTACTGGCCGACGCAGTGCAAACTTGCTTTGATTGGTTTTATTTTGAGCGCAGCAATTTTAAAGTAGGTGAAGCCCAATGCCAATTGCTGGCAAAACTAGCTGAACGCCTGCCGTTAGTTGCTATTACTAACGGTAATGTAAATACCCAACAAATTGGGATAGATGACTATTTTCAACATACATTCAAAGCCAGTCGTAAAAACCCAATGAAGCCGCATGCGCATATGTTCGATCAAGCAGCCGCTTATCTCAACATAAGCCGTGGCAGCATCTTGCACGTTGGCGACAATTTGGAAAAGGATGTTTGGGGAGCAACTAATGCAGGTTTCTCTAGCGCTTGGCATGCTTGCGATAGGCCAATGCAAATTGAGAAAGAGTCCGTTCAAGTTCTGCCTAACGTTGAAATTCATCACCTTGACGAGCTCTTAGCATTTATTTGATCAGTACCAATTTAAGGATATGGATGTGAATGTGAATGTGGATTTTTATTGTATTGCGATTATTAGAAACTTTAGCGATTAATTTGTAAAACTTACATCACACATCTGCCGTCACTTTATATCGATATTGTAATTGCAATCTGTAATTGAATATTATTGGCTGTCATATATAAGTCTCTGGTACCTTGTGGTGAACTAGCCACGGACAGGGCTCCGCAGTCGAAGATGGGTTTTCTCGACATATTCGATAAAAGTATTATGATACGAAAAGACACTTTCATATTTAGTCAACGCAAAGTAATCGACGAGTCTCTTGTTGGCTGTTAAAAAATAGACAACTAACCCTATCTGAGGATCCTATTGTGCAAAAATTTATCCGCCTAAAAACGACCTTACTCGCGCTATTTATATTGATGGTATCGGCAACAGCTAGTGCACAACTATCATCTTTTAAAGAAGGGCCTGTCATAACTGATTTTGGTAAAAATGCCACAGTATCGACTCATACGGTATCGAAATCAGCAAAATTCAAGATTGCATTTGATGTAGGAAGTCCTGCGGATGCTGGCGAAGTAAACCGAAAATTTGATAGTCTAGCGCGTTTTATTAATATGCATGTTGGCGCAGGTGTTGATAAAGAAAACATTCAACTTGCTCTTGTAGTTCATGGCAAAGCTAGCTTTGATTTACTTGATGACACAACTTATCAAAAGTTAAATAAATCAGATAATCCAAACAAAGCATTACTACAAGCACTGTTGAATAGTAACGTGCAAGTGATTTTATGTGGTCAAACTGCCGCTGCTTATGAAATTGACATTAGCCAACTTGTTGAAGGGGTTAAAATAGAGCTGTCCGCGATGACAGCACATGCCCTTCTGCAGCAAGAGGGCTATACCATTAATCCTTTTTAGTGATGAAAGGCAAGACGACTCAATATTTATTGCCAAAAAAGTAAAACGACCTCTTTTTTGTTAACTTAAATTTTAGGCAGCATGATGACAACAAATTTTACGACGACAATATCTCCATTTCCACACTTGCTAGAGCCATTAGATTTGGGCTTTACCACCTTAAAAAACCGTACCTTAATGGGCTCAATGCATTTAGGTCTAGAGGAAGAAAAAGGGGGTTTTGACAAGCTAGCCGCTTTTTATGCTGAGCGAGCAAGGGGTGGTGTAGGCCTTATTGTTACAGGAGGGATCGCACCTAACATTGCTGGCTGGGTAGCCCCCTTTGCTGGACGAATGAGTAGCTCGCGGCATGCCAAAAAGCACCGCGTAATCACCGATGCGGTGCACAAGGAGGGAGGTAAAATATGTATGCAAATTTTACACTCTGGACGTTATGGATATCACCCGATGGCAGTTTCTGCTTCGGGAATAAAATCACCGATAACTCCATTTAAACCCAGAGCACTGTCCTCAAAAGGCGTGCGAAAAACAATACAAGATTATGTCGATTGTGCAAACTATGCAAAAAGTGCAGGTTATGACGGCGTCGAGATTATGGGCTCCGAAGGGTATTTAATTAATCAGTTTTTTTGTGAGCGCACAAATCAACGGAATGACGAATTCGGTGGTAGCTTAGAAAATAGAGCTCGTCTTGCAATTGAAATAGTTAAACAAACGCGCGAGAAAATAGGTGTCGAGTTTATTATTATTTATCGCCTATCGATGCTAGATTTAGTCGAAGGCGGTGCGCTTTGGGATGAGATTGTCTACCTTGCCAAAGAAATAGAGAAAGCGGGTGCTACACTAATCAACACCGGCATTGGATGGCATGAGGCTAGAGTGCCTACAATAACTACATCGGTGCCACGAGCGGCCTTCACATGGATAACGCAACGCATGAAAGCGGAGGTTAAGGTTCCACTTATTACCACTAACCGTATTAATACACCTGAAGTTGCTGAGTCTGTCTTGGCGCAAGGTCATGCAGATATGGTTTCTATGGCGCGCCCCTTTTTAGCTGACCCCGATTTTGTCGCCAAAGCGATGCGCAACGAATCAGACCAAATTAATACCTGCATCGCCTGTAACCAAGCATGCCTTGACCATGCCTTTGAGCAAAAACGCGCGAGTTGCTTGGTAAATCCACAGGCTTGTTATGAAACAGAACTTATCTTCAAGTCGGTGGTGGCTCCTAAAAAACTTGCTGTTGTAGGTGCAGGTCCCGCAGGATTAGCCTTCTCCACGTATGCCGCCGCGCGCGGACATGAAGTACACTTGTTTGAACAAGCAAATGAAATTGGTGGTCAATTTAACTATGCGAAACAAATACCCGGTAAGGAGGAGTTTTACGAAACCCTTCGATACTACAGCAGACGTATAGATGTGACTGGCGTTAAACTTCATTTAAATACTCGCGTTGACGCAGAGTTGCTTAAGCAGGGAGGCTTTGAAGAAGTGGTAATGGCCACCGGGATCAAGCCGCGCTTGTTAACTATTCCAGGAAGCGATCACCCTAAGGTCATGAGTTACATTGACGTACTACGCGACCATAAGTCTGTTGGTAAAAAAGTAGCGGTTATTGGTGCTGGAGGCATCGGTTTTGACGTTTCTGAATACTTAGTAGAACAAGAAAACCTAACCACCAATTTAGATAAATGGCTTGCTCACTGGGGCATCGACAAAGCATTTAAGACGCCGGGTGCGCTGGTTGAAAAACAGCTACATGAACCACCAAGGCAGGTTTATTTGTTGCAAAGGAAAACCACCAAAGTGGGCAAAGGGCTAGGTAAAACTTCCGGCTGGATACATCGTAGTTCGCTGACTAACCACAAAGTACAAATGATGAATGGGGTTAGCTATGAGAAGATTGATGATGAGGGGTTGCACATCATCATTGGTGACAAACCCAAAGTGTTAGATGTTGATCATATTATTGTTTGCGCTGGCCAAGAACCTTTGCGAGAACTGCAATCAAGTCTGGAAGAAGCAGGCATGAATGTGCATGTTATTGGCGGTGCTGATGTCGCTTCAGAACTCGATGCAAAACGAGCAATTCGACAGGCTGCCGAACTAGCCGCTGAAATTTAGCATCTACAAGATTAGCGGCTCGAATCTAGCCGCTAATCTTATTTAATGCTAAAGCCTAGCAGCGTGGATCGCTAAGCCTTCACAAACGGAGTTAAACGCATCACCTTCGATTACTGGCAAATTAGGCAACATTTCTTCTGTTAACTGTTGTCGAACAATTGGTGACAAGCTCATACCACCAGTAATGAAAAGCATTTCTGGTGGTTCACTACTATTTTCCAGGCATTCCACAACTAAACGCTTCACACGGCTTAGCCATGTCTGCATAGAGCGATTTAAGTCCTCTACCGACAAATCTACATCATAATCAGGCTCAATATAATGTAGTGGTAAGGTTATTTCCGTTTTTGAGGACAGCATCTCTTTCGCTAAACGAGATGAATTGACAAGACGGGCTGAAAGCTTGTCCTCTTGCACTGTTAGTAATCGACCTAACAATTTGGGCTCTTTTGTAATTGACCTAGTTTGTATGATATCCAAACCATATTCATCTGAAAAAAAGCGGTTGAGCTTGGGAATATCATCGACAGCGCACATATCTGAAAAATAAGTAGGTGGCACAGGTAGCCCACTTTGCATCTTCAAGCCCTGCCCCATTGTCGGTGCAATTGACTTTACAATTAAGTTTTTATCACACTCCATACCGCCAATTCGAGCTCCGGTAACAGAAAGCACATCTTGCTGACGATTAAGATTGGTGCGTTTTTCTGGTGACAACTTGATACAACAAATATCAGTCGTACCACCACCAATATCGACGACGAGTACATTGGTCGGTTTGGCTAAATTAGGCTCAATTTTGTAAGCAGCAGCAATCGGCTCTTCCAGAAACTCAACATGCGTAAAGCCAGCCATTTTTGCAGCTTCAGCCATTATTTCGAGTGCTTGATTATTGCCTTCTTCGCCTCTGGTTCCATGAAATTTAACCGGACGACCAATTACCGCAGTGTCGACAATTTGATTTAGTTGCTGCTGTGCACTTTGACGAAAATAGGCCAACTGTTTAGCAATCATTCCTACGAAAGCAGCCTTCTGACCAGCCACTAAATGCGCACCTAAAAAATTTTTCGGTGAATAAATTAAGCGGCCTTTTTCTGGCGTTTTTAGATAACGTTTAAAGCCTTCTTCACCAAATGCAAATTCGCCTGTTTCAACCAATTGGTGAAGCGACAAATCTTGCACTGTCATATATTTAAGGAGAAGTTGAATCGCTTGGCGCTGCAATGCTGGCTTGTTATGATACTGGGCACGTAAATCGTCAATTTTTTCACTAAAAACACGCTGTTCTCGGGGGTCTTGCGCTTCGTAATAGCTATTCTTAGCTTTTTCTAGCTGATCATTTATAGCACGCTGAATTTGCGAGACTTTGGCCTCAATAGCAGACACAGGTGGGCGCGGTAAATCATCTTTGTAATATACAAACACGGAAGAACGAATTTTATTCGATTGTTCAACATTAGGATCTAGTTTAATGAAATGATGTTTCGTCCCATCAAAGTAAACTACCTCTGAATTCGATGTACCGTAATCTATGCCTATTGCTGCCATCTTGGTCCTGAGCTATTAAAAAAGAGACCGCGGATTGTAGAGTAAAAATATATTCAATTCACTATTTGATTTAGCATAGAGCAGTTAAATATTCCTAAAGCCTATGGGTCGTCGCAATTCATCGTATTTTTGCTCACTACGTGATTAATATCGAGGCACAAAATAGCGTACGTTGAGCGGGCAATAAAAATGAATAGAAAGGGTTAAACAAACGAATACCAAAACGCTTAAAAAAGTAGGATTTTAAAGCCTATCGCAATTAATATGAACCCACCAAATAACTCCGCTTTAAGGGAAAGTGTTTCGCCTCTAGTGCTCCCCAAAAAGAAACCAAATAAGCTAACAACGAAGGCGGTTAGTCCAATAATTAAACACGATAGATAAGGAAATAATGGCATTAAAGCTAGTGTAAATCCGGCAGCAAACGCGTCAATACTAGTCGCTACTGCAATAATTAATAACGTGTTATGAGTCAGTAAAGGTGCAATTTCATCACCATCCTTTTTAAATGAGTCATAAATAGATTTAAGCCCTAAAGACACCAAAATAGTAAAGCCAATCCACTGCGATAGACTCTCAAACCAAGCAAAAAGAGTCACTCCACCTAGGTAACCTAAAAGTGGGAATACAGCATGAAAGATAGCGAAATAAATAGCGACAGTAAAAGTGCTGGAAAAGCGCATTCCACCATCGGATTTATGTTTATATGTGCCACTTTTATTGACCGCAATACCGATAGATACAGCGAACACATCCATGCTTAGCCCGATTGACAATAAAATTACTTCTAACATGAGGCATAAATCATAAGGTTACAAAATCACTAAGAAAGTACAAAGGATACTCACATCGCAATCGAATACCATCATTAATTAAGCAAAAGATGAATTTTTAGGGCATGAATATAGGACTTCAATAGGGGCTATTTACTAGCCTGCTCTCCATATTCAATTTTGATATACGCCGCACAATAAACCGTCCCCTTTCGTTTTTTATACGCTAATAATGGCGTTATCGGTCTTGCATAGCGTGGTTAAAATATAGATTATTTGAACAACATAGCATGCACGAGGTATCTGGCTGTTTGGATATTGTTGATACACATCGTACTTAGTGACGATACCATCCCAAAGTCGCATTGCATATTTGTTCGGCAACGCAAGTAGTGACTTTTCATTGATCAACATAAATGCTTTATTTGTGCGAGAAAACAATGCGTCTAAAGCACTGCCATAATTTTCATGATTTTCGTATATTGGCTAAAAAGGGTCTGCCCAGTCCTATCTTCAACTATATTGATGGCGGAGCAGATGATGAGACGACCTACCGGCGCAATTCGGCAGCATTTGATACCTGTGACCTAATCCCTAGCGTATTAACTGGTGTCTAGAGAGCGCTGGGGTTGATGCATTCAGAACTTGAGAGCGGTGTGAAATTGATTGGTAAAACGGCTATTAGCCAATTAAATCATAAAAACCTGAGATTTCGGGATTAAAAACGTAAAGACTGTATAAACACACAGGTTTATTGCTATACTTGAACTATTCGACGCAAAATAAAAAGAATTTTAATGGATGTAACTCGACTACTCGAAGATCTTAACGACAAGCAACGTGAAGCAGTTGCTGCACCTGCACAAGATATGTTGATACTTGCCGGCGCTGGTAGCGGCAAAACCAGAGTCTTGGTGCATCGTATTGCTTGGCTAATGGAAGTTGAGTCTGTTGCACCATACAGTATTTTAGCGGTAACGTTTACTAACAAGGCCTCACGTGAAATGCGTGGGCGCGTAGAACGCCTAATGGGTCAACCCATGAACAGTATGTGGATTGGAACATTCCATGGTTTAGCTCACCGTTTATTACGTTCGCATCATGAAGAAGCTGGCTTACCTGAAAATTTTCAAATCCTCGATTCAGACGACCAATACCGACTAATAAAACGCTTATTGAAGTCGATGAACCTAGACGAAAAGCACTGGCCTGCCAAGCAAATTCAGTGGTACATAAACGGCAATAAAGACGAGGGCTTGCGTTCAAGACATATCGAAACCCATGGCGATCACACGCAGCAAAAAATGAAAGAAATTTACACTGCGTATGAACAAACTTGCCAGCGTTCAGGTCTAATTGATTTTGCTGAATTATTGTTGAGAGCCCATGAACTATGGGCCAATAATCCACAGGTTTTACAACATTATCAAAAACGCTTTAGAGCCGTGCTCGTGGACGAATTCCAAGATACTAACAACATTCAGTATGCATGGTTAAAACTGCTTTCATGTGAAAATAATAACATGATGATTGTGGGTGATGACGACCAGTCGATCTATGGTTGGCGTGGCGCAAATGTACAAAATATCTCTCACTTTTTAAGAGATTACCCTACCGCTAGCACAATAAAATTAGAGCAAAATTATCGTTCAACCTCCAATATTCTTAATGCAGCGAATGCTGTAATTGGACACAATCCTGATCGCTTAGGTAAAGAGCTATGGACCGACGATTCTGAGGGCGAAAAAATAGCCCTATATGCTGGATTTAATGATTTAGACGAAGCACGCTTCATTGTTTCACAAATTAAAACCTATCATGAGCAAGGAGCGGCGCTTTCAGATTGCGCGATTTTATATCGTAATAATGCACAATCTCGGGTTCTGGAAGAGGCATTACTGCATGAGGGTTTAGCCTATCGCATTTACGGTGGTTTACGCTTCTTTGAACGCCAAGAAATTAAAGATGCTCTGGGTTATTTACGCTTAATTAGTCAGCCAATTGATGATGCTGCATTTGAACGCGTGGTCAATACACCGACACGTGGTATGGGTGATAAAACACTCTCAATCTTGCGTGTATTTGCAAGAGAAAATGATATTTCAATGTGGCAAGCGAGTAGTAAAATGCTCGCACAAAATATGTTTTCAGGCCGTGCCGCTACCGCACTTAAAGGATTTGTAGAGATGATCCTACAAATGACTCAAGAAGTGAAAGACTTGCCGCTAGAGAAGAAAGCTGACTATGCCATTAAACATTCTGGTTTGTACGCCATGTATCAGGCAGAAAAGGGTGAAAAAGCCAAGGCTAGAGTAGAAAACTTAGAAGAATTAGTTACTGCTTGTAAGCAATATGAAGCACCAGAGGAAGCCGAAGAAATGAGTCCACTATCTGCATTTTTGGCGCATGCATCGCTCGAAGCCGGTGACGCTCAGGCAGATGCAAATCAGGACGCAGTGCAAATGATGACTATTCATTCCGCAAAAGGTCTCGAATTCCCATTTGTGACATTAGCGGGTGTTGAAGAAGGCATGTTCCCAAGTCAGATGAGTAACGACGAACCAGGAAAATTAGAAGAAGAGCGTCGTCTCTGTTATGTGGGTATGACTCGAGCCATGCAAAAATTACTCATAACTTACGCAGAAACTCGACGAATATATGGGCAAGATAAGTATCATACTCCTTCAAGATTTATTCGTGAAATACCCGGTGATTTTATAGAAGAAATTAGGCTTAAGACACAGATAAAACAGCCAGTGCATAATCGCTTTAGTGGCGCTTCGTCGCACGCGGCATTTCAAGACAGTGGCTTTAAACTGGGTCAGCTAGTTGAACATAAGAAATTTGGTGAAGGTACGGTACTCAATTATGAAGGTTCGGGTGAGCATGCAAGAGTACATGTTAACTTCAACTCTTTCGGCACGAAAATTTTGATGCTAGCCTACGCAAAGTTGACTAAAATAGGCTAACACCAATAAGCTAAAATGTTCGTTGCCGTATTTTATACCCACGTTTTAGGTATTTTCCTGCAGCCACTGGATAACGCTTTGATGATCGCCTCTGAATACAACGCGGTCTTTGCGTTTCTCTAACTGATAAAGATACATGGGGTCATAATAGTCCACCGTAATGGCGCGCAGCCAATCTCGGTGACTACTAAAGTTGTCTGTGTGTTGGCGTTGTATCGCCGCTTTCATTAAGGCCAGTATCTCATTGGTCCGTTGGCTTCCAAGGCGTTTTTTCACTCTTAATAAACTATCAATAAGGTAGTCTGAAAACGCTTCTTCACCGCTAGTTTCATGCTGGCCTTGATGATGTGCGATCGTATCGGCATAACGCTCCACTACATACTCTTGCCAAAGCTTCTCGATACGCTCCTCAACGGACAAGTCGATAACAACCATGTCACTCGCGGCCATCGCCACATTGAGTACTTCAGGAAGATGGCGACCACCAATATTACGACTTTCATCCTCTAGGATTATTCGTTGGCCAGGGTGATTCTCTCGCACCTCCAGTAAAGCTAGTGCAAGATTATTTTCAAAGTCACTCTGCGTAGGCTGCTCTGTAAGTGGTCGCCCAAAACTAGAGCCTTTATGATTAGCATGACCTTCGAGGTCGATGCTGGTATTCAGCGTTTTGATAATATCCGTTTTACCTGTGCCGGTCATACCCGACAACAGAGTAAAAGTTTCAGTGCGGCAAGAGTCATCTAAATAGTTCAGTAAAAACGTGCGCAAAGACTTGTAGCCTCCCTCTATGCGCGGACAGTTCATACCACTATCTACTAGCCACTGCTGGCTGAGTTGGGAGCGCAAACCACCGCGAGCACAATACAAAACCGCGTTTGGATGTCGCTCTATGATCTGCTGCCACGCTCTTACTCTGGCCTTTTTATTATTTCCATTGACCAATTGGTGACCTAAATCAATCGCCGCTTGCTGGCCTTTTTCTTTGTAGCAAATACCAATCAAATGACGCTCTTCATCGTTTATGAAGGGCAAGTTGACAGCTGTAGGTAAGGCGCCTTTTGCAAATTCAACTGGCGCACGCACATCAATCATGGGCGTTCGTTGTGACAGCAATTTTCTAATATCTTTGCTTACTATTACATCAGTATGCTTCAACTTATCACCTCAATCGAATAGTGATCGCCAACCGCAGTTTCAAGATATCCAATCGTTTGATAATAACAACCTGCCGCACTGAGTATAGACTTGACCGCCTCAACTGATTCGCCCGCTACCGACACCAAGAGACCGCCACTAGTTTGTGGGTCACAAAGGAGCGCTTGTTCTCTCCGGCCAATGCCCGAGACATGCCCACTGATACTGTCCCAGTTACGCTGACTGCCACCAGAAACACATCCCTCATCAATATAGTGATGCACAGACTCATCCAACAACGGCACAACGTTACTATCAATAGTCGCCTTAAGATTACTGCCTTGACATATTTCAAGCAAATGTCCGAGTAAACCAAAGCCGGTGACATCCGTCATTGAGTTCACCCCACTGAGGCTGCCAAGCTCAACCCCAACTGTATTCAAGCGCATCATACTTTCAACTGCTAGGCGGCTATGCTCTGGTTTTAGCTTACTCTGTTTTTCTGCCGTGGTCAGAATGCCTACTCCGAGTGGCTTAGTTAAAAATAACTGGTCACCTGACTTCGCAGAACAGTTTTTCTTTAGATTTGTTAATGCGACTCTCCCTGTAACCGCAAGACCAAAGATGGGCTCAGGTGAGTCAATTGAATGACCGCCGGCCAATTGAATGCCGGCTTCCCTGCAAGTGTGTCGCCCGCCATCTATAACTTGCTGCGCTACCTCTGGACCAAGTGTTTTTGTGGGCCAGCCCAGTATTGCAATCGCCATCAATGGCGTTCCACCCATAGCATACACATCACTAATCGCATTAGTGGCGGCAACCCGACCAAATTCGAAGGGATCATCAACAATTGGCATGAAGAAGTCGGTGGTGCTAATAATGCCACTACCATCGCCCAGATCATATACTGCAGCATCATCTTTGGTAGTGTTGCCTACCAGTAAGTTAGGATCAGGTTGAGCCACAAAATCAGTTTTAAGAAATTGTTCTAGTAGGTTCGGCGCAATTTTACAGCCACAGCCAGCACCGTGACTAAATTGAGTTAAGCGTATTTTAGATATCATGAACTACTGTTGTTAATA
This sequence comes from Glaciecola sp., assembly GCA_034112105.1. Taxonomy (GTDB): domain Bacteria; phylum Pseudomonadota; class Gammaproteobacteria; order Enterobacterales; family Alteromonadaceae; genus Glaciecola. Next base: position 50,087 of record JAWUVZ010000063.1, read on the forward strand.
GATGATGTTACAGACTACGTGGTTTGCCCTTTTAAAGCTTGAATTTTCATTATAATATTCACCCTTCACCTTGCTTTGCAGCATATAACCATTAATACCTGTTCGATAGCTCAACAATGCCATTTATTAATCCCAAGCTGTTAATTACCAGCTTGGATAAGCGCATTGCGCGCATCTTCGAAACGCTGGTATAACCTTGGCATGGGTCGTTCACCGTAGGCTTTCTTCGCTTTCTTCTCGGCAGCGTCTATACCAAGCAATAAATCGACTATCGCAGCATTGCGAGCATTTTTCTCAGTACTACCAATTTCAGCAATCCAAATTGGCGACGAATGTGCGAATGGTCGTGCATGCATGCTTGGCCAGCTGTCCGTGCGTTGTTAATCCGAATATGCTCTCGCTGCTATAAAATAAGGTTCGCCCATCAGACGAAAATTCAGGATCAAGTTCAAACGCATCGGTATTGATTACTGTTTCTTTACCACTTTTGAGCTCTTTAATAACGATTGCGGTGTCGTTGCTAAAATCGCGTACAAAAGCGAGGAGGGTCCCATCTGGAGACCAGCGAGGCCGCGAATCTAAAGCACTTGAATTTGTTAATCGAGTAGCAACACCACTTTGTATGTCTAATAACCAAATCCAACCCTTGGAAGCTATTGCAATATGCTCACCATCGGGTGAAGGCGCGGGGTCTGTAACACCATGAGCTAAAATTGGCAATTCGTGCTGCTCTAAGTAGACATGATGACCGAAGTCAACATGCTTTGAATAATGATTAGTCCATTGCGCAAGCGTGGTTTTTGATAACAATAGTGCCTACAAAAGTGATAAAATTATTATCACTTTTTTTGCATTTATCATTTACTATAGTTCCTGTAGATTTGAAATAAAACAGGTCTCACACAAAACATTGAAGCAGTTGCAGACCGATGCATAACAGTAGTGCCTAACGTAATTTAACGTACTTCAATTACTATTCATCATCACTTTTAAATAAGCAGTTTTTGGCATAATCAGTAGCTTCATTAGCAGACCAATCGCCTTTCGCTTTTTCGTCTAAACCGGCACACCATTCTTTGCTGCCTACTTCTGGTGCACAACCACCCAACAATACTAATAAACTCGCAACCGCAAAAATTCTTAATTGTTTATTCATTACTAAGGCCTTTTATAAATTTAAATCAAGTCGACTTAAAGCATAGCTAACTTCACGTTAATATCCTATATTTTTGACCGAGTAAGGCTAAAAAATGAACGTATCAAAGTCAGCTATGCAATGAAACGCTGCATGTCATCAATTATTTATTTAGCGGTGTTTAAAGCTTAACGATTAACTTGCCGTTATTTCCGCCAGTCAGCAGCAAATTTAAACCATGAATTGCTGACTCTAAACCATCCAATGTATGTGCACGGTGCTTAATTTTACCTTGCATCACATAAGGTGTCAGTTTGGCAATCAACTCTGGTATTTCAGCGTAATGATCAGGCATTGTGAAACCTTGTATCATCAAACGCTTCTTGATAATCGGGATCCAATTCGGTCCAGCACTTGGTGTGTCGTTAGCATAATCAGCGATCATTCCACAAACGGCTATGCGACCATGGGCATTCATCGCTTCAAAAATATGGCTTTGGATGGCTCCACCGGTATTTTCAAAATAAATATCAACCCCATTTGGGGTAAGTTCCGCAAGCTTTGCAGCAATGTTATCGGTCTTATAATTGATTGCGCCATCAAATCCCAACTCATCCACAATCCAGTGACACTTCTCGTCATTTCCAGCGACGCCTATAACAGTTAAACCATCAGCCTTTGCTAATTGGCCAACAATTGAGCCTACAGAACCAGCCGCGCCACTTACCACAATGGTTTCTCCTGCTTTAGGTTTGGCTACACCGTACAATCCCTGCATTGCGGTTACGCCCGGCAGAGCAAACACCGACAACACCATTAGTGGATCCAAGCCTTCCTGTACTTTATTCAGGCCTAGGCCTGAACTTAAAAAATATTCTGTCCAGCCCATTAAACCCATAACGCGCTCACCCACATGAAAATCAGGGTGGTTACTTTCGACAATTTCGCCTAAACCTGAGGAACGCATAACGTCTCCTAGAGCAACGGGAGGAATATAACTTTTAGTATCGGAACTCATCCAACCGATCATGGCAGGATCTAGTGACATATGAGTTTGTTTTACCAGAAATTGACCCGTACCAACTTCTGGCATGTCTTTTTTAACTACTTCAAACGTATCTGGCAGAATGGGTCCAGGAGCTGGGCGCTGAGCGAGATTAATTGCGGTGTAGGTACTCATAATATACTCTCCGTCGATTTTGTGTATGTCAAAATTCTTATCATAGATCGGGCAAATTTATTAATCTTTGGTATCAAAAATTACGTATTTCTATTATTACTATATAAAGTGTCAATATCATAACTAGTTTTGCAGAAACAACTTGAATATTTCATATCCGCGCAAATATTACCCTCGCAGACATAAAGAATGTGACGCGTTTTTGAAACATAAGGATTTTTGTAGTGATTAGGTATTTATGACGATGCGTATATTGAACACCACTATCGATTAACGACTGCTATTAAAGCCAAAACTCGCTTAGCTATTATTTCCCTCCTGACCTAGCGCAATATAAACAATAATAAAAGCACGCCAAATAACCGAATTATTTGACGTGCTAACTATCTATATTTTTTTAGAACACCACTGGCACAATTTCGGTGCAGGTGTCGGAAGCGTCTTCACAAATTTTATATGAATAAGAACCACCTCCTTTTACATTCAATGCATCCCTATAGCTGCCGTTATCAGGAATAGAAGCAATTATTTGTCCATCGCGATATACATCAACCGTAGCAGTCATTGCACCAGACCAGTTTAGGTCAACTATTTGAGAACCTTTGTTTTTATAACCATTGGCAGATAGACTGAAATCATCTGATGGTGGTGTTGGTGGCTCAGTGCTACCACATGGGTTAGAGTTTAAGTAGGTATCAGCGGCTTTTGCTTTAACAATGCCATACCCAAAGAAATCATCTTTGCCCGCAACACCTCCATCCTCTGCTGTTACTTTTAACGCAGCACGAATGTCTTCGCCGCTGCAATCAGGATGATTTGACCAAACCAATGCCGCTAACCCTGCAACTGCTGGCGTTGCCATCGATGTTCCACTCAAATAACCATAATCACTAGAGGTAATTGAAATATCCATGAACTCGGCGGCTCTTAGTGCGTCTCTGTCCTCGAGTGCTGCGCCGACTGCTGGAATGGAAGTTGTATTTGTCGCACCAAGAGTACCACTAAGAACACCGGGTTCATCATTAATAATAACAGCACCAATACCACCTGACTGCTGGCAGTTGTTCACTTTATCAAAAAACGACACCACACCGCGATCTATAACGCAAATTTTACCAGCAGCGCCACCATTTGTTTCTGCTGCAAAGCCCATAAGGAAAGTCTCTCCGCCTGCAATGCCGACATTTTCCATGGCTAATGAAGCAAAATTTGTGCTACCGGCGGTTAAGCCTGAAGAGGTCGCGAGCCCTTCAGGAAAGGTTGACAGTGTATTCACGCCACCGGCTGTGACTTCGACACAAATAGTTTCATCAGTAGTAGTTTTTTTACCTCGACCTGTTGTACAGCTAGGATATTGCGAAAACGTAGCAATATTATTATCAGCATCGTTGGCACCAATCATCATAATCGATGAGTAACCCGCAGGATAAGAACGCGTTGTATTGCCGTCATTGCCAGCTGCTGCAACAACAAGTCCTCCAGCGTCTCTAAATGCTTTAAACGCATTTTCTTCTGTGCTGTTTGCACCGCCACCACCAAGACTCATATTAATGATATCAGCGCCCGCATCCGAACAAAGTTGAGCCGCTTTAGATAGGTCTGATGAATAGGTATAACCTTCAGCGGTGAATACTTTAATGATGTGCATAGCTACACCAGGTGCCATACCTACAACACCAATTCCATTATCTGCCGCACCAACAGTTCCGGCAACATGAGTACCATGTTCACCCCCTGCTTCATACCAGTTTCCTGTGCCTGAATCATTGTCTCCTTTGATGTTAGCCCAGATAAAATCATTATTTGACATATCTAAGCCAGAGTCAATCACACATACTTTTATGTTTTTGCTCGGGTCAAAAGTGACTAAATTTGCTTCAGACTGATAGACCGAATATGGTGTAATCTGAGTACTCATTGGGTTGCCGGCATCGTCATTATAAACTGCCATCGACTCACGAATTTGGTCAACTTCTACTAGTTTTACATGAGGATTTTTTAATACGCCTTTCACTTGTTCAAGACTAAAACCATCAAACTCAGCAGCGATAAATCCATCGCCTTCAACTTTAATGTGGCCACCATTCTGTTTAGTTAATGCTTTAACAATACCTTTGCCATTGTTGTCTACTTGAATTACATAACGCTCTTGAGCCTGTGCAACGGTTGCGCTCATCGCTATTATACAAGCGGCGGCTAAAGGGGTTAATCTGTTTTCAATTAGCTTTTTCATAATACTCCATGAAATTTTCTGACGTGTTGGGCGCATTTTTTAAGTGTTTTTATATTAGTTATTATTTGCGCCGTGAATTCGAATCTATAAGTTCGAACTATTAACCTACCGTACAAATAGTCCCGATGTAAAAAGAAGTTTCCGCGCTGTTGTTTCAGCGTCGAATGGAAAATAATAAGAATAATAGAGTGATAACCTAAGCGGCTATAAAAGTACGCTGCCTTTAGATTAAGTGATTTTCTGAATATTGAATTTACTTTTAACGGTGATGCTGGTGGCGGCATGCTAACGGCAGATGGTAAAGCTATTCAATATGCCATCTCAACGCATTATGGTGATGTAAATATTGTCCGCAATATGTCTTCAGGGGGTACCGACGGCAAAGAGTTCCGTACTCTTAGTATCGCGGTGTATGGCGTCAGCGGTATGGTTACCGTATCGGGTGAATCAAATGCTCACGGCTTAAATGAAAAGGCACAAGTGCAAAGCTTTTATCATTCCCTTACTTCACCATGCTCTGACTTTCTCAGTCAGTTGCTTTGTTATTTCGGCAATTAAAGAAAGCGTTTGATTCTAAAGTCATCACTGTCACATCATGCTGGTTTACAACCTCATAATTTACACAAATTAAACCAACACCGGGTTTACTTTTAGACAATCTGCACTGAGTCACACAAATTTTCACACTTAGAATATAGCCCGGATATATCGGCTTTAACCACTTGATATTATTGATCCCGGGCGAGCCGAGTGATCCATGTTCTATATTTTTAACACCATTTTCAACAAGCCTGGTGGTGGCTTCACTTGTATAAGAATGTGCGAGTCCATAAGTTCACCGACCATTAGCAGCTTGCACAGCAGCTCGAATTTCTGAAGGAGAGAGTTGTAACGTGTGAATAGGATCATAGGTTGACATCCCACCGCTTATACACTGAAGGACACAGATAGGTTAAATAGAGGCGGATGGTCGAAATCTTGGTAATATGTGTGTTGGGCGGCAGCTGTGTTGCATTATAGCAAACAAAAATCGGGCTCATTTTATTGATGACGGCTTCTTTGAAGTGCCGAGAGCTTTAAACCTTTCTTCTATATTTCCGTGCAAACCATCTTTTATTACATCAACCGTTTTATGTCTATCGTCACCTTTTAATACAGGCTTTTTTTTGGGGGGGGAAGGCATCTTCTTAAAAAAAATACGTTATACCAGTAACATAATTTTTCATCCGATAAAGTTGGTTGAAGTATTCTATGCATTGATTAATAGTGCGGCTATGAAAGGATGAAGTGGAGGGATTAAAACAAAACGATTTGGTCTAAATTTTAGCGACTGTTGCCTATTTACCCAGGCCCACATTATAAATATTTGACTAAACGACAATCAATAATCATGGTATTTAAATAAATAATTGATTGAACTAAGGCTAAATATACGCTAGCTTAGCCAATCGACTTTATCGACTTTATCGACTTTATCGATTTAATTTAGCGTGCCGCTGGGGGTTATTAATAAATATCTAGGATGGGTTGGGAATGTTTCGAGGGTCAGCGTCTGTTTAATAGCAAGGCTTTTTACTTACGACTACGCTGAGTTTCTCCTCTTACAATCTAACTTCTTTTAACGCTTAGTAATATCTATTTTTTATATAACGGATCTATAAAACCATGCTGTTTGCTCGATTTTCTATTAATTTAAAACTACTTTTCTTAACAGCACTCCCCTTATTACTATTGAGTTTACTCTTATTCCGAGAATCAACAAATCTATACTCGATACAAAAACATAATTACCAAACAACCCTCATTATTGAGTTTGTATCAAGGTTAGCTCATATTGCACATCAACATGCTTTAGAAAGAGGCTTAACGGCAGGTTTTTTGGGTAGCAATGGCAGTAAGGGCAAAAATAAAATGCTTCAGCAGCGTAAAAAATCCGATCAATCGGTTGATGCGCTAAAACACTTTATCAATACTCACCATCGCGATCTAAAAAATATAAATGCTAATGTCGACAAGCTTCTCGACTTACTCAAACTAAAAAAGCTTGGCCGCGCAAAAATTGATAAACTTATTAGTGACCATGATGCCTTCGGTTATTATTCGTCGGTTAATAAAGAAGTCACCGATACGATTAACCGATTAACAATATTTGTTAAATACAACATACCTCGTACGATTGGCTTATTATCAGTATTTGTTGGGAAAAACACTCTCAATCATAATCTAAATAGCATGGTTGAAATAATTAGGTTAAAAGAACATGCAAGTCAAAGTCGTGGAGCACTTCATGGGGTGTATGAAAAAAAAACCGCGACTGTTGAATTGTATACTAACGCTTATACCTACATTAATAATTTCGATACCACCTTAGAATTATTGATTAATAATAGTCATTTTCACACTAAAGCAGCTATAGTTAAATTGTCAAAAATGGTGTTCTTTACGCAAGTTAGTATTATTGAAAATAATTTTTTAAACCAATCAAACCAGTTGGACAATGTGCAAGGGCCTTTAGCTGGGAGATGGTTTGCTTTAGGTACGCGGCGCATTGACGTAATTAATGACATATTTAATGAACAAAAATCATATATCGCTAATGAATCGCAACGGCTTTTTGCTGAAAGTCAGCGTTATTTAATCTTGGGCATTATTATTATGATAGCGTTAATATTAGCGCTCATCTTTTTGTCTTATTCTATTGCACTTAATATCTCTTCTCGCATTCACAATATTAATAACATGCTCACTTACAATATAAACCATAACGATTTAACGGTTAAAATTAAAGAGTACGGTGATGATGAAATTGACTATATTGCGAAGGGTATTAGTAGATATATTAACCAGGTAAAAGATGTTTTTAACCGCATTGAAGAAATTTCTTCAGAGCGAAAATATTTAGCTAATCATGATCCACTCACTAAGCTTGCTAATCGCAGCCTTTTTTTTAGCCGCTTGATATACCTTGCAGAGCCACTGAATTGCTATGCTAGACATCATGCAATTTTGTATATTGATCTTGATCTTTTTAAAAAAATTAACGATCAATATGGTCATGCTGTTGGAGATAAAGTATTAGAAGAGTTTGCCAAAACATTAGTAAGACAAGTACGCACCACAGATACGGTGTCACGTTTAGGTGGTGATGAATTTGCTATTATTCTGGAGGATATTACTTCCGAAAATGCATGCTCTATTTCACAAAAATTGCTTAAGGTTATGAAAACCCCACTATTGGTTGATAATCTCAATATTAGTATTAGTATTACTATAGGAATGACATTTTTCCCTCAAGAAATATACCAAAATCCAACCGAATTATTAAAGCAAGCAGACCAAGCACTTTACAGCGCTAAGCAATCAGGTCGTCAACAATATCGATGTTTTGATAAGACGCTGCAAAAAGTATACGAAGAAAACAAACAATTTGAGGACGATTTAAAGGATGCAATTAAAAATCAAGAAATTGTTCCTCACTTTCAACCTCAATATTGCTTACAAACTCAAACAATGGTTGGGCTAGAAGCCTTAGCACGATGGAAACACCCAGAAAAAGGATTTATTCCCCCCAATAAATTTATTCCTATTGCAGAAAAACTGTCATTAATGACGTTACTCACAGAGTCTATGATGACACAGGC
>JAWUVZ010000064.1:0-20232 GCA_034112105.1 Glaciecola sp.
GGTAGAATAAAACAGTCCTTTTCAATACTGCTAAACAGATATATGTTAATTCAGTAATTGAAAAGGAATTCAATCATGAAACAACCCTGTATATACATTATCACTAACCGTCACAACGCTACCTTATACATCGGCGTAACCAGTAACTTATTGCAGCGCATCTATCAAAAAGGGGGTTGGATCAATGTCGGTTTTGGGTGCTGGTAATCCTAGTTGTTGCTTAAAAACTCAAACTAAAGTACGTAGCCAACTTAGCCTAAAGTCTTATATAACCCTGAATCGGTTTCGCATATAATATAAATATGATTTATATGTTAGCTTTTTATATCAGGTAAATAGATGCTTTTATTCGGCAAAAATTCACGGTGCTGGAAGCGGGCGATGAATTATCTCGCGGTGTGTTATTTTATCTAATGCCCTTTTTAAATACAAAATAATAGGCCGAGGTTATGGCACTAAAACTGGAATATGTAATTACATGAATTATTTAATAAAAATGTCAACTAAATGGCTTATGGCACTCCTTTTTTTGGTCACTTTCACCTCTTCCATTTTAATTTTAATTTCTGTCATTAACTCGAATTCTACTATTAGAGAAAATGGTAAATGGGTAGATCATACCCATAAAGTACTTATGCTTATCGAAAATTCAATTCAACAAGTCGTTAATATGGAAACAGGATATAGAGGGTTTTTATTGACCAATGACGAAGTTTTCCTTGAGCCCTATCATTCAGGTAAGAAAGCAGCCTTGTACGAAATTGGTAAGTTGTTAGACATTACCTCTGACAATGCCATTCAAACAGAGACCTTTACCACCATTTCTCGACAAATTAAGTTATGGGATGAGCAGGTAATTCAAAACGGCTTTAAGATCCGCAGGAATCAAGGCACTGTTGAAGTTTCAGAGTTTGTCGCTAGAGCAACAGGAAAACAATATGTAGATAAAGTCAGAAAATTATTTGCAGACGCTTCTGCAAGGGAAGAAAAACTTCTTAGCGTTCGAAATAAAGCGCAGCAAAATTCGTTAAATAACCTGACGTTAGTAACGGTAGTTCTGACGATTATTGCTGGTATTGTTTCTGCTGTTTTTTTGACTATCGTAAATAGTACGCTAAAAAACAATGTTAACGAACTGTCTTCAGCTATATCCATGTTGGCAAAAGGAATTTTAAAGCCTTTGCCTATTATCCCTTCAGGCAATGAATTTTTTAAAATTAAGCTGGCATATAATTCGTCTATTGAAAAATTATTAAATATTACCCATACACTTAATGGGGTGGCAGAGGCGACAAGTAGTTCATCCGAAGAACTAACGTTTGTGATGGACAATGCGGCCCAAAACACCCGCCATGAATTTTCTCAGATAGAGTTGATATCAAAAGCGATTAACGAGCTATCAAACACTTCAAAAGACGTATCTTCGAATGCGATTAGTGCAGAGCGTGAAACGGTAAAAGCAATTGAAAACGTAAATGAAGGAAATGAGACCTTGGAGCAGTCAATGTTATTGACTCACACAATCAATGAGTCGGTACAAGAAACAGCAAATATGATTGAGGAGCTAAAAAACAATGCCAATAACATTGGTGAAGTGACAAGTGTCATTAGCGCTATCTCCGACCAAACAAACTTACTAGCACTAAATGCTGCGATTGAAGCGGCAAGGGCCGGAGAGCAGGGCCGCGGTTTTGCTGTTGTAGCGGATGAAGTTAGAAGCTTGGCTGCGAAGACTCAAAAATCAACGCAGGATATTCAAGACATCATTGCCAATCTGCAAGAACAATCAGAAAAGGTAAATGACAATATGATTTCGAACGTTACATCCATTCGCGAGTCGGTAGAATTATCCAAAAATGTAAAAAGGTCGTTTGAGGTAATTGCAGAGTCAGTGCAATCTATTTCGCATATAAATTCATTGGTTACTACTGCCTCACAAGAGCAAAATAAAGTAACCGAAGGTATTGCAAATAGCACGACTAGAGTGCTTGATTTAGTTAATGAAAATGTAGCCGCTGTTACTCAGACACAACAAGCATCGCAGGAGTTAGCGTTATTGGCTGTGAAACAGTCTCAGGAGTTATCTTTCTTTAGTGTTGGGTGAGTAAATAATAGCAAAACAACGAGCATTCGTTAAAATAAGGTTACTGTAGCTAAAAGCGGATGCCATATTCTCTTACAAAAAACACTTGGGGCTTTAAGCCGCCTATTTGTTTCTTTGCAGATATAATTAATACAATACTCTATTAACAGCGCTACAACCGTTGAATAAATGGAATTCAATGACTATATTTCTGGGGTCAAAAAATAACACCTTATTATACTTTAGTATTAAACGAATGGTTTCAATATTTTACGAGGTCTTATTATAAACAAGCATTTTACTAGCTTTATTTGATCTAACAGTTTCTATTGATATATCGAACTCAAGCACTATTATTAGCATGAAAAAGCCAAACTTGTCTAAAGGCAGGGACGGAAAACTACGGATCTTAGCTTCCTCCTGTCCGTCTATTTAGACCCCATGAAGAATCCTAAGACCGCCGAGTTACCAGTCACTTGAAGTAAGTCGTTCTCTATTTATTGGCGACTATAAGTATGCGAATAATCGCAATAACTTAATTCACGGAGACTATAATGAATTTTTCTAAAGTAAAATTAATGGTGGTGGTGGTGTTTTCACTTACTACTGCAAATCTAGCAACTGCTGGTAACAGCAGAACATACATTGCAAATGACGATTCAATTGAAAGTGAAATTTGTGTTGCAGCCGCTACTGGCTCAAAATTACATCTAAATAGCAAAGTTAAAGATTTGTCAACCACAAAGCTTATGAGCACAAAATATCAAATGGTGGCGAATGATCTGAACTGTAACGGTATTAACATTGTCGATTTCGCCGAGCTGGCGGGCAATATTAAGATTGCTAACAAGCTGAGGACATATCGCAATAAAAATGTAGAAATTCGTGATATCGCGGCTATTTACAATGGTAATGTAGCTATTAGTGATAATTATTGAGCTAACAAATACTTTGATTCCGAGCTAGATGTATTGCCTGGAATCAAAGCTTTCAAGTTCAAGTTGCGATGTATGCCAACACTCTATTTTATTTTAATAACAAAGAGTTGTTCGAGTAATTAATAGCCTTTCGTAAACAGGATGCCTTTGCATTTTGGGCAAGGCGGTATATGTCCTGTATGTTTGAGGTGCACTTCTTGGCCGCATGCTTGGCAGGTTAGAGTGCTAGCGGATGTCATCTCACCAGTCTTGAATGTAATCGACTTTTTTGTTTGAACACTCAAGGAGTGGAGTGAATCACCAGTAAATTCGAGTACGTTTGCCAGCGAGGAAAGTGCCCCTGCGCCTATTCTAGCGGGGTTAAAACGGTCTTTGGCTGCTGTGCCAAGATGTTGAGCATAAGATATGCTTTCGTCTAGATCGCGGGCAAGGTATTGTTTGAGATCCTCTCCTTGCTCCTTGGTAAAAGCCTTCACTTCGGTTAACTGTTCTTGGGCATTTTCTAGTGCCACTGACATTGATTCCCGGCCCCTCTCCTTTCCTGACAAATATAGTTCCTTGAATTTATTAGCTAGCAGATCATACTGCTGCGCGAGTTTTGCTTTGTCCTGATCGTCTCTTGCCATGAAATATCTCCTAGATAATAATTAATAAAAATTATGCAGTGACGCCCGTCACTATTTAACAATAGTGCGCTAGGTACTTTTAAACATTTTGATTTAAATCAAAAAGATTTCGAAAAATCAATGTGCCGAGATAAGAATTAGCTGTGGGTTAATGTTCGAGCGCAATCTCGTTTTCATTTCAACACTTCAAAGGAGGTTATGACTGAGTATCAATACGGAACGAGGCGCGTCTCATTTCCTCTGGTTAACAAATAGATCGAACGATATGAGAATTTTTCATGCTCGGGTCTAGTTATACATAAGAGTTCATCCCAATTTCTTGTGTATATTCAAAGTTCAAAAAAAATGACTGCCAATAAGCTTTGTTACTTTTATTTTAGCAGATATCGAATATATCAATTTAGTAGATTTAGTTGCATTTGAATAATTCTAATTCCGACCCAAAGCCAAATTTAAGTAAACATACGGCACTACCTATCTGAATAATACTACCCTACTGGCGCTGAAATTCGCTCTGTATCTCAATCTCAACTGCATCACCAACTATAGGAATAAACCTTTTTAAACCAAAGTCAGAACGTTTAAAACGCAAGTTAGCAGTGAAGCCAAGTGTATATATTCGCGTCAGTGGATTGCTGGCGGCGCCATTGAGTTTTGCGGTTATAAAAACAGCCTTAGTTACGCCTAAAAATGTGAGTTCGCCGTCTATACGAACCTGTTCTTCCTCGATTTTCTTAATCGAGACACTGCGAAACACAGCCTGAGGAAACTGTAGAGTGTCAAGCCATGAGGTTCCTTTAAGTGTTGCTGCGAACTCTGGATTATTCACATCAATGCTACGCATGTCGATTATCGCTTCAATGCGGGAGTTTTCAATGTCATCAGGGTCGAAATCTAAGCTGACATTAAATTCATTAAAGCGACCTACGTAGCTTGAAAATCCCATGTGGTTGATTTTAAACAATAACGCTGCGTGGTCTTTATCAAGCTTGTATTCACCAGCTTTAATTTCAGTAATTTCTTTTTTTAAGGTTGGTTGCAACCAACTCACACAGGAACTCGTTAGAAGAAGCATAGAAACAATTAACAATGTTCTCCAACGCTTTTTATATAAGTGCTTTTGAGGTGAGCGTTTAAATGCAATAAATAACTCCAACGTATTCATATGTATTCCTGTTATGAGTAATCTTACTCTGTAGCATTCAACGCGCTGGAACTTGAATCAGTGTCGATGCCATAGCGCGTCAAGCCCCTTGACCGGTCAGCGTCAATTAACTTGACCGGTTGCCACTGTTTTATTTGTCTTCTTTCATGGCTGTTTTTCTTCTGTAACTTTCCCCTATTAATTGAATAATGTGAGCATGATGAACCCGACGATTCAATTAGCTCTCAAAACAGGTTGTTATACCAGGAATGAAGACTAATAGCGGCCAATTCTATAACTACACTGTTAAATTGATTAGTTTATAGGAACACACAGCAGAATGAATAAACTTGCATCGTCGTCACTGAGTATCTTGTATAATTGTAAAAGACACGGTTAATTTACAATCGATAAATTTAAGCATTCGATTAACTAGTTCTGGTACAACTACAATATTTACATCTATATTCTTAGCTATAGATATTAATATGTCACATTCACTAGTTTCAATCCGTTGTCGAATAAAGAAGTCAAATATTTCCTCCAAGTTATCGCTCCTTAACGCTACATTGCCATCGTAGTTCCCATTATAAGCATGTTCGGTTTTAGAGCTACCTCTCACTTCACGTTCAAGAGTATAGGCTTGAAGTTTATTTAAATTAAAAAAACGGAAGCTTGATTTGACGGTTTCGGTTAAGTTTGTCAAAAGAACCTCAATACTTTATAGAAACTCATTTTAAGGCTTCATAGTAGCGGTTTTTTTGACTTTATTTCTAATTACAACTGTCCCAGCCAGTTTGTCATGCCAACCCTGCTTCCGCTTATCTATACCGACCCATATAATGCCTAAAAAAAATGGTATTATAGAAACGTAATAAGCAAAATAACGACAAATAAATTGAACTGTTGTCGGCTTGTACCCAGTTTCTGCATCAACAATAGTTAAATGTGTAAGCATTTTCCCCGGTGTTGCTGATTTGTAGCTCCAAAAAACGAGTACGGCCACTATAGGAAATATGTAGCTCAATAAAAAATCAATTATACCTTGAAACCACTCATCACTTGTCCAGTAGTCAGTGCCATAAACGGCTGTAACTATAGGAGCTGTTATGATGACTACTAAAATAGAGTCTATTAGTGCCGCTCCCGTTCTGATCCAAAATCCACCATACTCTACATCATCCACTTCTTTTTCCTTTTAGGTAATAACAAGTTGTACGCGTAGCATATTGTATATTTGTCCTCGGGAATACAAAAATAACTGTAGTTTGAACGCTGCATGAATTTGTAAATTTTATTCACGAGGGACCGCCATGAACGTGAGTGAACTATTTTAAGGGGGTGCACTCGTAGACGAATTGAACGCAAAAACCAACCTAATTTGCTGTTTATCCTGTGTGAAGCATGCTGTGATGAAGGACTACTTATGCAACTGTATTCAGGCAGAGCATAGACAAATGCCCCACTCTGCCTGATAATTACTTCATATATTCATCTAGGAAAGTTAGATATTTGTTGGATGCCTCAATACGATTGTCTTTTTTACTAAAACCATGACCTTCATCATCAAATAACAAATATTCGACGTGCGTACCAGCCTCTCGAATAGATGCCACCATCTCATCGCTTTCAACTTGCAATACACGCGGGTCGTTAGCACCTTGTACTACTAATACCGGACTCTTTACTTGATGACCAAAGAAAACCGGCGATATTTCGGTCAGGCGTTTTTCATCCGTTTCAGGATCACCTAACTCGTCATACAAGCTTTTTCTGGCCGCTTCCCAATAAGGAGGAATGTTTTTCAAGGTACGAACCCAGTTGGTCACACCAAATATATTAACGCCTACCTTGAATTCATCAGTGAAAGCCATCGCGGCCATTGTTAGGTAGCCACCATAACTGCCTCCCATAACGCCAATCTTCTGGGCATCGATCCAATCTATAGTCTGTAAATATTTTTTGTTGTAAACCACATCTTTTAAATCATGGTCGCCATGTTTTTTATCATCTAGGTGAAAAAATGTTTTACCATAGCCACTTGAGCCACGGTTGTTAATTTTAAAAACCGCATAGCCGTTATTAACCAAATGTTGAGTTAATGCAGAATAGCCAAAGCGCGATTGCCCTCCAGGCCCGCCATGTATGAAAATTAAAGCGGGTACCTTCTCCATATTAGCCTGTTTAGGCTTATACAAAATACCTGGAATGGCCAAACCATCGAAGCTTTTAAAACGCTGCACTTCACCAGCCACTAGGTGTGACTGATTAATGTCGGGATTGCCCGTATCTGTTAATCTGACAGTGGAATCTGCGCCCAGGGTATATGTGAATAAATTTGATGGTGAAGTATCTGAATTTAGATAAAAAACAATGCGACTAGAGTCTTCACTAAAGTTCACACCACGCAAATCACCTGCAGGCAAATCAGGTAATAAAACTTGTTTGCCTGTCGTTGTGTCCACAATATCTAAAACAGTTTGAGCGTCTCTATTGACCCCTGTGACTCGGTATTTACCATCTTCAGAAAAGTAACTGAAGCTAACGTCCCAATCAGCAGCATAACTTAAGGAATTCGCCTGACTTTTTAAATCATAGGACATGGCTTGATTGAACTCGCCATCAGCGTTGCTGGCATAGATCAATTTTTGGTTATCAGGAGTGAAGGTATAGACCCCAAGTGCCACATCTTCAGGCGCTGAACCTGCCACCATTATTGAAGTTTGACCCTCGCTGTTGAGATCTATCAAAAAAATATCTGAGTCGCTGTTGCTATTTGCTTTAGTCAAAGCAAGCCAACGACCATTTGGGCTTATGTCACCAATTTCATAACCAGAAACGTTTTGATACACTAGTTCTCGACTATAGTCACTGACTTGATATTTATAAAGATCGAAGTATTTAGGATCGCGTTCATTGCTAGTGATGAAAAATTGTCTATCGTCTTCATGCCAATCAACAAAATTCGCTTTTAGATTTTCACCCGGTGTTAGATCTACCACGCTGCCATCTATGTTTCGCGCATAAACATGGTCTAACTCATCACCACCTTGATCAGCGTTATATAAGATGCGGTCATCGTTGGGAAACCAACTGTTGACGTAAATAGACTCTGCTGTTGAAGCTGTTAGTGCTGTTTTTTCTGAGCCATCTAATGGAACTCGATAAGCGTTAAAAATACCGGTTTCGTCACTGCTGACCAATACAGCGGTGTTGTCTTGGTTAATAGAGGAGCCAAATACCGATGTGGTCTTGTAAAAATCTTCCGCCGTGTAAGTTCTAAAGTCGTCCGATTTAACTTCAGGCAGGGCTGCTTCTTGCTTAGGTTGGCAAGCTATTAAAACCGAAATAGCGACAAGTGTAATTATACTTAACTGTGTTAATTTCACGGTAAATCCCTATAAATCAAATAAAAATATATTGCCAACTTGTATAACCATTGTCAAACTAGTGTCGTTGCTAGTCATGCATTCTGCGTGCAATGTATAGTTTTAATTGTTGCAATATTGGCGAGTATCAACGCCTTATTAGTTTCAAAGCACCTATTAAGGGTTACAAAAGTTACAATAAAACGCACTTCCTTTTTGATACTCATCAATGGCTGCTTCATAATATCCGCAGTGACCGCAAGTAGGATGTTTAGGTTGCATTTGATTGGTTGGCAACGTACACAATTCACAAAATAAATAGCTAACTTTCGCATGTTCGATGGAGAAATCAACGTTGCTACATTGCGGGCAAAAAGAACCTAGCCGGTGCACTAAGCTCTCCGCAGCTTTAATAATTACAGCTTGGCGCTGGGGACAATGCATCGCACGAAAGTCAGGCTCAAGATATACGGGAAAGGTTAATTTTTGCGTAGTAAGATAACTTACACTGAGGCCTTTATTCCAGCCATCGAGAGTCTTTAACATCCAATATTGATTGTGCTCGAAGGCGCTTAATTTTTCGAATAATTCGTCTTCATGCCTGGCGTTAATAGGTCCTAGCTTGATCGGTTGTTGTACTCTGGCCACAATTTCAACGTTGTTTCTTATGTCGACAAAAGCTAGAAACTCCTCATCTAGTAAGCCAATTCCGAAAACACTATTTATACTTCCTTCGCTACCGATACCTTGTGAACAGCCTGTGAGTGCACAAGCTAAATACGCCTTCTTCAATGCCGTTTGCTCGGGCGACACCTTACGTTCAGTTGCATGATCAAAACTGCCTAGTGTATCTGTATCAAAGTCGTTAGTGTGTAACACTTGGCTGTTATAAGTGCTAGAAAATATAGGCGATATGAGAGTTTCTTTACCGTGTTGAGTTAAAAACGCAATTTCGTTGTTTGCAATCTGAGAACATATAGTCATGTGAAAAACCTCAGTATGTGCGATTAGAAATAACCTTCACGCTTTTTTTTCTCCATCGAACCAGTTTGATCTTTATCTAATAAGCGCCCCTCACGTTCACTTGTTTTACTCAAAATCATTTCTAGGACAATGTCCTCTCTGGTGATTGCCTTACTTAATACCGCGCCTGTCTGAGGGTAGCATCCCAACGTCCTGAAACGTATCCAACGCTTTTGTAAACTGGACCTCTCATTTCTTGTTAAGTGAGGCAACATGCGGTCGTCGTCTAATCCAAGTATTTGACCGCTGTCTTCGTCTATCCAACTCATACGTTGTGCTGCAAAATAGAGTGGCACGATGTCGATTTTTTCCTGCAGAATATAAAGCCAAATATCGAGTTCAGTCCAATTTGACAAAGGAAACACGCGTACTGATTCCCCTTTATTTATTTGTGTATTGTAAAGCGACCAAAGTTCCGGCCGCTGTTGCTTAGGGTCCCACTGATGGTCTGCATTTCGCACTGAGAATATTCTTTCTTTTGCCCGTGATTTTTCTTCATCACGTCGAGCGCCGCCTAGTGCTGCATCGAACTTATGCTCATCTAACGCCTGCTTTAATGCAATGGTCTTCATATGGTCGTTGTATTTAACGGAGCCAGACTTAATAGGATGAATACCCAAATCGAGAGCATCTTTATTAGTATGCACAATTATATTCAAGGCGTGCTTTTCTTGCAGTCTATCTCGAAACGCACCCATTTCATGAAATTCCCAAGTCGTGTCGACGTGTAGCAAAGGAAAGGGAATTTTATCAGGATAAAAAGCCTTGCGCGCTAAATGCAGCATCACAGTCGAGTCTTTGCCAATCGAATAAAACATGCATGGATTATCAAAGCTTGCAGCAACCTCGCGCATAATATGGATCGCTTCTGCTTCCAACAATTTAAGGTGCGCCATGGTATTCCTTTACTTAAATGAGTTTGAGTATTATTAGTAGGTGTTATATGACAAGGATAAGTGTAAATGACGCCTTTGATAAGTCGTCATTTATGGTGCTGTAACTTAGGTTTTTTTGATGAGCTTTAAAAAGCAAGGACTAGACAATTTCGTTTATTTTCCCAGAGTAAAATTCGTAGGCCACAATATTGATAGCATCGGTTATCCGATTAATTAATAAAGCACTTCAATGCTATTTGACACTAACTTCGCATTTTCAACTGCTTTTAACGTGTTTTCACCCCGTGCAATAGCGACTCCTAAACGCCGTGTACCTTCGATATTTGGCTTCGCAAATAAACGTACTTGTGAGCCGGCAACTAAACCCAATGCTTGGCTTAGGTTGGCAAACTTAATATCCTGAGATTGACCATGACCCAAAATGACGCTAGACGCTGTTGGACCATATTGAGTAATGGTCCCGATTGGCAAGCCCAAAATGGCTCGAACGTGCAAGGCAAATTCAGATAGATCTTGAGACAAAAGAGTGACCAAACCGGTATCGTGCGGACGTGGTGATACTTCATTAAAGTAGACCTCATTGTCTTTAACAAAAAACTCCATACCAAAGAGTCCATAGCCACCCAATTCTTTAACTACCTTGGTCGCTATTTGTTGCGCTTTTTGCAATGCCAATTCGGACATTATTTGTGGCTGCCAAGACTCACGATAGTCACCGTTTTCCTGACGATGGCCAATAGGTGCACAAAAATGGATCCCATCAACAGCACTGACGGTTAATAATGTAATTTCGTAATCAAACGGGACAAAGCCTTCCAAAATGATACGCCCGGCGCCGCTGCGACCACCTTCTTGGGAATACGACCATGCAGACTCCAAATCTGCTTCTGAATTAATAACACTTTGCCCTTTTCCTGAGCTACTCATCACCGGTTTAATAACACACGGGATACCAATTTCTTTTACCGCTTGTAGATATTCATCTTTGCTGTCAGTAAAGACATAAGGGGATGTTTTAACCGCAAGCGTTTCTGCGACCAAGCGGCGGATTCCTTCCCTGTCCATGGTTAGCTGTGTTGCACGTGCACTTGGTACAATATTAAAGCCCTCAGCCTCTAATTTTATGAGTGACGCTGTCGCAATAGCCTCAACTTCAGGAATAATATAGTCAGGCTGCTCTATTCGAATAATATCTTCCAAACGTTCGCCATTGAGCATGCTGAGAACATACGAAGAATGAGCTACTTGCATTGCAGGTGCATTTTCGTAACTATCTGCAGCAATGACTTCAATACCAAGTCGCTGTAGTTCAATGGCAATTTCTTTACCAAGTTCGCCGGAGCCTAATAAAAGGGCTTTTGTTGCGCTATTTGAGAGAGCACTACCAAAAAAAGAACGACTCATAATATTTTACTCACTGTTTGATATGGAGGTGGGATACTTATACTAGAATAATCTCAGAAAAGTCTACTGGGTTGGCGTAAAAAACCGATATCGGAACATATGGTTCTAGAGTAATACTGGCAAATTTTGAAATAAACTTGCTCAAGAAAGTGTGGTTAATAAGGATGCTTTTAAACTAATAACTGCTAACTATCGTTTCATAGCCGAAGTAAATGAACATCAAACATCCTCGAATTCCCAACGACCGGAAGTCATTTATTAAGTAATTGAACCATACTCTTTCATTTGCTCTATCATGGTAACTATGAACTAATGATTTTTGTAAGCTTAGTGATTTTTCGTTTAACACCGACTTTGACATCTAAAGATACAGCCGTCTGATAATATTCCAAGGCTAGAGCTATATCATTATTAGCCTCATACAACTCCCCCAGCAATCGGTAAATCTTGGCTCGAAGCTGATCGTCAGCGTCGACATTATGAGTCAATTCAATTATATCCGGTACAATCGTTGGTATTGAAGGACTCGGCGATAAGCAATAGGCTCGCACTTCTATTTCATATAAGTCATAAAGAGCATACACGTCATAATCAACTGCTGTAACGTCAGCCTCAGAATAACCGGTGTCTTGTTGCATCTCATCAAAAGCCTCAACATTTTCTGACTCTTGAGGGGATGATGCAGAGGTATTAACGGGCTGAATTACTTGGTCAATAGTTACCCCTTTTGTTGAATAACTGCCACTTTTACTTTTTCCAAAATACCGGAGGTAAACCCATACAAGGCCACCAAACGCCGCAAGACAAGCGAAAATAACGAAGACTGTCATCATTAGGTAAAAACTCACTAAGATAACTGCCAGCAACACTAAGAAACGAATTATTTTTTTCATAACATCCTTAAAAAAACGATGAATCAAGGATCGCTCTTAAGCTCACCAATTTTTTAATCGAATTAAAAACCACGTGTTTGTAAGAATGCCACAAAAAAGAATCAAATTCAGCTTCTCGTTTTGTGTGAAACACACTCGCTTATTTTAATCTGGTCCGTCAGTAACAAATATCAATCCAAGCTTGATATTGTATTAAGTAACCCCGGCCAGATATTTATCAAATGAAAGGGGCTTATTGTAGTAACATACTTAACTTACATCAGAGCCACTTTCTTTTAACTTTACCTCGCTCAAAACAAAATTAACAATCTCTCTTACTAATTTCAGGTTCAGATTTCTAGCCATATCAATTGTCGTTTTTACGGTGGTTAAATTGCGTATTGATTTTCCCAAATCTACAATTAATGCTGTATTAATTTGCAACTCTTCGAATTTCAGACGTAATATATAGTAACGTCCAGAGTATTTAGTGCCATAAATAGAAAAAGACTTACTTTTCCCAATTCGATAAAGTCATCAAGCAAATTCTATAATTTTCAGGGGCATATAGTACCGCTGCGGAATTAATTAAAATGCAATTAGGTTACGCGTTACATAAAGCTCTGGCATTTTAAAAATGGCAGTAGAATTAGTAATTCAGAAGCCGAAACAAATGCGCTTAAGATTTAACGTTAACGCGATTAGCTATTTATTTAGAATATTTACCTCTGAATCTACATAATACAAAAATTACTTATGTTTAATTCAGTCTTTTGTTAGACGTTAAAAGGCTTTAATAGTGCTAGTTGGTATCAATATTATGAACCTAGATAGTTTAAAACTACTCAACATACTCTCGTTCCTTATCGGCTATAGTATGCATGTTGGTTGGTTCGTTTACCTGCCAAACGCTTATGTCTAAACGCCATATTAAAAAACAGAAGTGATATAAATTAACGATGGTTATTATCTTTATAATTCAACAGAACATATTCAATTAGAAGGAAGAATTATACCAACTATCAATTATATTTTATATGCATATAAATCATACGGTTACGAGTTTCTAATAAAAAATAGCTCCTGCTACAGCACCAAACTGGTTTGAGTTGCACAAAAAAAGATTATATTTGTACTGTAAAATAGCAGCTTCAATAAATACATATAGAATGTTATTTATTAGATAATAGCGTATCGCAAAATAGCGAACTACTCGCCTTGTAATCGCTTAATAAAGCAATCATATGAATGGAGAAAAGGGTTTTATTAACGATGGTTTATTTTGTTTCCAAGAAACAAGATTACTTGTTCTAGATTTTTTAAATAAAAACGCTTAATCTATGTCTGTCCCTGTAATAAGTCTATTTATGTTGAGAAGGATAGCAATCAGTTTGAATCCAGTAGTTATTAGTAACAAAAATGCTAATGAGTCGATAGACGTCCTTCGACCGGTTGCCTACTTTCTTACGTTTCTCTATTTCCTTCTGGCATTGTCACATTTTTTGCTGCTTCAGGAGACATTCAAGTGGATTTTAATTGCGTCAGCACTATTGACAGCAAGTTTCTGTATTGTCATTGGACTCAAATCATCAAAAGTGTCATCGACTCGACAAAGCGTGATAATGCTATTAATGGTGCTGTTGGCCAGTTCAAACAGCCTACTTCATTTATGGTTTTCTGAAACTGCAGAACAAACAACTAATATATTTGTGACTATTATTGCGTCAGGAATTGTATTGTCGAATCGGGTCCATTGGACAACCTCAGTTCTATTTAATTGGATTGGGTGGATCATTATCAACATCACACTTGAGATAGCGCTAACCCAACACTTTTTCTTCGCTATGACTATGAGCACCCTGCTGAGCTGGTTCGCTCATCTAGCTCGAAAAAAATTGGTAGAAAAACAATTGGCACTAGAACAGGAAAGAGACCTTGCCTTGCTGCATGAGAAAGCGGCATATGCTGCAACTGAGTCAAAAAGCTTATTCTTGGCGAATATGAGCCACGAAATTCGCACACCAATGAACGGTGTTATAGGCATGATTGAACTTGTGTCACACTCGACGCTTGATAATCAGCAGAAAGATTTCATTGCAACAGCGAAGCGCAGCGCCCAGTCTCTAATGATGATTATCAATGATATCTTGGATTTGTCAAAGATAGAGGCGGGTCAACTGACGATCGAACGAGTGGAATTTGATTTAGAGCAGTTGCTGGTTGACTTGACTCATGACTTACAATTTCAAGCTAATGCTAAAGAATTGAAGCTTGAACTTTTAACAAATAAGGTCATGCAACCAAAAGTAATGGGCGACCCCTACCGGATTACTCAAATCATGAATAATCTGCTGTCTAATGCGATCAAATTCACTCAATCAGGTTCTATCACTATCGAATATGATTTGACGGTTTTGGATGAGTTTCTTCGTTTAAGTGTCGTGGTAACCGACACTGGTATTGGCATAAGCGATGATGCACTACCCCACCTTTTCGATTCGTTTTCTCAAGCAGATATGTCGACAACAAGAAGTTTTGGCGGTACTGGTTTGGGTTTGGCAATAACACAGCATCTTTGTGAACTTATGGGAGGAGAAATCAAAGCTCAGAGTACCTTAGGAGAAGGTTCAGCATTTCAATTCTCAGTAATGCTTGGCACTGTATTTCCAATAATAGTCAAGAAAGAAACGCCTAGTACTAATTCATCTATTCCCAACTTTGAAAACCTTCGGGTGCTTTTGGTTGAAGACAATGACATTAACCAAGAGGTGATGCTTGCAATCTTAGAAGGTCTAAAAATTAAGGTGGATGTGGCGAATGATGGACTTGAAGCGCTTGCAATGCTCACTGATCCCCCAACGGCCAAATTTGACCTGATACTCATGGACTGTCAGATGCCTAACATGGATGGCTACGAGGCAACGCGCCGCATACGAGCGGGCTGTGCGGGTGAAGTGTTTAGTGAAATCCCTATTTTTGCACTTACTGCCAACATCATGAATAATGAACGACAAAAGTGCCTCGCGGTGGGCATGAATGAATATCTCACCAAGCCAATAGACTTAAATGACCTGACGCTAATGTTGGCAAAATATCAGCCAACATTAACTAGTCCTAATTAAAATAACCAACGAAAGTCACCCTCGAAACAGCTTAACTATAAGGCTATATATTAGTTTGCAATTAAAAGGTATTGCAGGCCGCGATTTATTGAACCTGGATTTGGTCAAAAGCGGTAACGGATAGTTACAGGATGGTGGTCGCCTTCGCTAACTCGAATCAATACCTTTGCTCCGTTATTAATAGAGATGTCAGCCACCATTCTGTTTCCACCAGATGGGATAAATGATGCCTCACTTTTCTCTTTACCGGCTAACACAACCACATTAGCAACAAGCTCAGTAGCTAGATAATCTTCACCATGGTCTCTTATATAAAGGCTCAAAGAATCTGCCTCTCTAACCAGTTCAAATACCATGTCATGCGCTTCTTTTACCACACCGCCATACTTCGGCTCTAAGCTGCCATGCGCTAACACACTAGATAAAAATACTGTTTAGGTTAAAAGCGCTATCGACAGTAATTTGATTATTGCTTGCATGTTTACACTCCATATTTTGGCGAACTTTAATAAGGCGTCACCATAAAACCGATTTAAACTAACTCGTCTGATTTGCGCTGTTGCCACAGCGTAGTTGCCTTACCGCCAAACTCTCGATAAAGCAAAGGGGTAAGTAATGCGTCCAATAAAGTTGAACTTAAAAGCCCCGAAAATATAACAACCGCAACAGGATGCAAAATTTCTTTTCCCGGCGCATCGGCGGCCATTAATAAGGGGATGAGTGCAAATGCAGTCACCATGGATGTCATCATTACTGGCGCTAATCTTTCTTGCGCCCCTCGAATAATCAACTGAGCGTTAAATTGCTCGCCCTCAAATTTTATCAAATTGAGATAATGACTCAGTTTTAAGATACCGTTGCGCGAAGCAATGCCGGTTAGCGTTATAAAGCCTACTACAGATGCTACTGAAAGCGGAGTATGGGTTAACCACATTGCAGCAACCGCACCTAGCAGTGCCATGGGCAAACTACTCATGATAATACTAGCAAATACCAAGGAACTGTATCGCATGTACAATACTAAAAATATGAGCGCAAACGATATCGCTGATAACAAGACTAACAAACGCATTGCTTGCTCTTGAGCTAAAAATTGCCCTTCAATGCTGATAAAACTATCGGCGCCTAATTCAACTTCATTTACTTGCTCGCGCACCACTGACAATAGCTGTTTGACATCCACTCCTGTGCTGTTTGCGTATACCACAAGCCGGCGTCGTCCGTTTTCCCTTAAGACTTGATTAGGTCCATCGCTTATGATGATATCAGCGATGTTAGCGATGGGAATGGCACCTGCTGGCGTATTTATCAACACAGCGCTTAATGCCTGTGGACTTCTAGCTTCATCATCTAAACGCATGACGAGTGCATAGCGTTTTACCCCATCAATGATATCTACAATGTGTTCGCCCTCGGTTAAGAGCGTCAAGCTCTCTATCGCCTTACCAGGACTCAAACCATATTGTAAAAGTTTATCTGGCTTTAACCTGACCGACACTTGTGGAATAAGCACTTGTTTTTCCACATTAATATCAACCAATCCAGGTATCATTTCTAACTTCTGCCTGATTTTTTCTGCATTAATGCGAAGCTCGTCTAAATTATCGCCAAAAATCTTTATTGCCAACTGTGCTCGCACACCAGATAGAAGATGATCGAGTCGATGTGAAATAGGTTGCCCAATGGCTACTTGTGCCGGTAAAACGCTGAGTTTATCTCGAATTTCAGCCAGCACTTCTTCTCGAGAACGCGCTGATTCAACTAAATCAACATCAATCTCCGAAGAGTGAACACCTTCTGCATGCTCATCGAGTTTTGCTCTACCCGTGCGTCTTCCCACTGCGGAAACCTCATCAACTGATAGCAACAATGATTCTGCTAAATGCCCCATTCTATTAGATTCAGATAGTGAAGTACTTGGCTGAAAAATCATTCCTAATACCAAAGAGCCCTCGTTAAAGGCGGGTAGAAAGGCACGAGGGAAAAACGCAATGGATGAAGCGCTAATAATTGCAGCAAAACCACTGACTAATAATATTGAACGACGCTTAGGCAATGCCCATAATAGCCATAGACTCTGCCATTTCTTTAATTTAGTGACTAAGAAGCTGTCGCCTTTTTGCAGTTGACTCATCTGCGGTAATAAAAAATAACAAAGCACAGGCGTTACAGTCATCGAAACCAGTAAAGACGCTAATACAGCAATAATGTATGCCTCGCCTAATGGTGCAAATAAACGCCCTTCGATACCCGGCAACGCAAATAACGGCACAAAAACAAGCACTACGATAGCGGTCGCGTATACAATGCCTGAGCGCACTTCTACGCTCGCTCGCCAAATTACATCAAAAATAGGACGTGGGTTGGCTTGCTTGGCATTTTGTTTTAAACGACGAAGAATGTTTTCGACATCTACAACTGAATCGTCAACCAATTCTCCAATGGCAATAGCTAACCCGCCTAAGGTCATTACATTAATAGTCTGTCCCATCCATTTGAAAATAAGCACTGTCGCAGCAAGCGATAATGGAATAGCAAGTAAAGAAATAAATGTGGTCCGTGTAGATAACAAAAACGCGAATAAAATAATGACAACAAGAATGGATCCATCTATCAGCGCTTCTGTGACATTATCAACCGATGCTTTAATAAAGTCAGCTTGGCGAAACAAAACTTGCGGCGCAGAAACTCCATCTGGCAAGCCAGTAGCCAGCTCACTTAACGCCAGCTCTATTTCGCGGGTAAGCTTGACAGTGTCAGCACCTGGTTGTTTTTGTACATTAATAATGACCGCTGGTTTGCCGTTATAGCCGCCATCACCACGCTTTACTGCAGCGGCGTAACGAACGTTTGCTACCTGGTCTAAACGCACCGAAGTGCCCTGCTGCCATGCAACAGCTACTTGTCGCAAATCATCAAGGTCAAGCGTTCTCCCTTTGTGCCGGATTAAAAACTCTCGATTATTTACATCAACAAAGCCGCCACCTTTGTTCGAGGCGAAACTTTCAATGGCCTCTCGTACTTGCTCAATAGTAATACTTAAATTTCGCATTTTATTCAGTTTTGGTTCTACCCTGATCTGTCTAACATCACCGCCAATAGGAATGATTTGAGAAACGCCAGGAATAGAAAGTAGCCGAGGACGAAGGACAAAATCCGCATATTCGCGTGCGAGCATTGGACCAACTTCAATATTTGCGTTGATGGGCAAGGCAATGAGCATAATCTCACCCATAATCGATGATACAGGCCCCATCACTGGGGTAATACCATTAGGCAATTGCGATGTGACTTGGTCGAGTCGTTCTGACACTAACTGGCGATTACGATACACATCAGTATCCCAATCAAACTCTACGTAGAGAATAGACAAACCAATACCCGAGGTCGAGCGCACACGAGTAACACCGGTTACTCCGTTGAGTATATTCTCAAGTGGGAAAGAGACCAACTGCTCAACTTCTTCGGGAGCCATTCCGCCTGCTTCAGTCAAGACGGTGACCACCGGCTTATTTAGATCGGGAAACACATCAATGGGTAATTCTTTGACCTGCCAAAACCCATAAACAAGGGTAATTAATGCGAGCACCAATACTAACAGCCGATTGCGTAGACTCGCATGAACTAATAAGTTAAACATGCAAGCTCCTAGCGTACTTGGTTAAGTAAAGACGTACCAAAGGTAACGACTCTATTGTCTGCACCTAAGCCATGTGTAATTAAGACTTTGCTTGGGGAAACCTCACTATATCGTACAAGTTGCGGTAAAAAACGCTCGCCAGACACCTTTATCCAAACAATAGGTAAGTTAGCGGTATTGGTAACAATGGCATCACCAGGCAGTAATATACCCTCTAATGTATTTTCAAGCTCAGCGAACACAGTGACCGGTTGACCGATTAATAGCGCAGATGCAGAGTCAGTGCCTGTATCAAGCTCAAAGTGCAAGGTCACCCTACCAGCATTGAGTTGCGGCGCATGACCAAGATATTGCAAGTTAAGTTCAGGAACCTCTTTGATAGTTGCGCTAGTTAACTGCGCCAAAATAGAAGTGTCATCAGTAAGTGCCTCAATGTGGCGTAAATTGGATGCCACCACCTCAAACAGTATGGTGCCAGCCTCAACCCAGCGACCGCGTCGAGCTTGGTGGTTGATTAGTGCACCTGATATCGGCGCAATAAGTGGCTCCGGTTTTTCTAAACCTTGTTGTAACAAAGCTTCTTGTTCAATTATAATTCTTAGGTTAGTCTCAAGTTGTTCGAGGGTTTGTGTCGATGCCAACTCACCAAGGTCACGTAAACGCTTTACATCCCGCTTAGCTTGCATTATTTCACTTCTCAGTGCCATTAATTGGCTGGTTTGGCTAGCTAATTCAAAGGCGGTATCTTGGTATCTGACATAGCCGAGTATTTGACCTGCCACTACCTTTTCGCCAGTAGCGAGAACGCCTGAATCAGGAGCCTCAAAACGCCCCTCACTACTCGGTTGAATAAGTGCATGGCCATCAGGGTGGGCTTTGACAACCCCGGCTAAAGTGACACTTCCTTTCACATTTTGGTTAGTCACAAATTGTGTTCTAATGCCTAAAAGTGCTTGGTTTTGCATAGGCACCAGTACAGAACCATCAGCTTGTCTGCCTAAGCCATTACTTGATTTAGCCGTTGTATCGGTAAGATGTTCGCCATTGGGGCCGTGGGCACCTGGAGATGCGATTGCATTCGAAGCCGAGAAACAAATAAGTATAAGTATGAGTGTT
>JAWUVZ010000065.1:0-7256 GCA_034112105.1 Glaciecola sp.
TTACCTGCTGCGTTAGGTATATTTGCATTCTTTTTAATAACAGCATTTGGGGTAGACCCAATACTCGCTGGTTTGTTAGGCGGCTTACCCCGCTTGTTTGATGCTATAACTGACCCTATCATGGGTTTTATCACAGATAATACAAAATCCAGATGGGGTAGACGCCGGCCTTACATAGTCGTGGGGGCAATTTTAAGCGGCACTTGTTTTGCTTTGTTGTGGCAACTAGACCCTGCTAACTCTCAAAACTATACCTTTTGGTATATCTTGTTATTTTCGATGGCCTTCACCATCGGAAACACTATGTTTGCAACGCCCTTTGTTGGTTTGGGCTATGAAATGACCTCCGACTATAAAGAGCGCACTCGTTTAATGGCAGCCTCGCAGTTTATGGGTCAAATCGCATGGATGATTGTGCCATGGTTTTGGGTGATGATTGCCGATCCCGATTTATTTGACAGTCAGGCACAAGGCGTAAGGCATCTGGCAATATATGTTTCAGGCGCTTGTATCATTTTAGGGATTGTGCCAGGACTGTTTTGTAAGGGAATTGACAGCTCTCATATCGACAATAGAGCGGAGATTTCATTTAGCACGCTTTCAAGTAATGTAATGGGAATATTTAGAAGTATTGGCCAAGCATTCAAAAATGCTGCCTTTGTAAGACTGTGTGGCGCCACTTTCTTTGTATTTAATGGCTTTCAGTTAGTTGCCTCGTTTAGTTATTTTATTATTGTGTTCCATATGTTTGATGGAGATTACGGAGCAACGGGTTCTTGGCCTGCATGGTTTTCTACTGTCAGCGCTTTTGTTACCGCTTTTCTTGTTATTCCTATCGTTAGTTGGATGGCAAACAAATGGGGTAAACGTAAAGCCTTTATCATATCTACCGTGCTATCAATTTTTGGTTATGCATTAAAATGGTACGGATTCGATCCTGAAAACCCATGGTTAATATTCATGCCTATTCCTTTGATGTCTTTTGGAATAGGAGGCTTATTTACGTTAATGCTGAGCATGACAGCTGATGTGTGTGATTTAGATGAGCTAAATAATGGGATGCCGCGCAAAGAGGGGACTTTTGCCGCAATATACTGGCTTATGGTTAAACTAGGTCAAGCATTGGCATTGATATTAAGTGGTGTGGTACTCAAAGTTGTCGGGTTTGACGCTGGTGTCACAACTCAAACCGTTGAAACGATGACTAATTTAAGGATTGCAGACATTATCATTCCGGCAAGTACTGCAGCGTTAGCTATTCTGATGATGTGGAATTATGATATTACCGAAGAGAAAGCGCATCAAATAAAAGAGAAACTGATTGAACGTCGTGGCGACATATAACGTTTTTAGCCGAATAGTCAGCTTCATTAAACTCGGCCCTTATGAGTTAATCAAGCTCGCGGTGAGGGGACCGCTTATTGCTGCTTAAACGCAGCGGCGGCTGATTATCGACTCACTTTGCCTTAGTAATAGTCCGCTTTATCTTGTTTTGATTGTAATCATCTACCAAATGATTAACTTCAGCCGATTGTTCACTACGTTAATGTTTGAACAATCGGTAAATTGACTAAATTGGATTGATATGAACAACGCTCGCTACAAAAATTACACACTCATATTTATATTTTTACTTCTGGTTTCAGTAGCCGCTTGCAAACCCAATTCAAACGATCCTAAAATCCAAAATCAAAATTCAACAGTAAAACTACATCCATTTGAATTGTCGGTCGTCGCGGCATTCAACTTTGGTGGTCCTGAATATAAGGGTAGCGATGGTGTTTTATATTCAGCAGATATACTCAATATGAATGCCACGATAGAATCTTCAAAGGAGATCAAGGGCAGTCAGGATGCCGCTTTATTTGAGACATATCGACTTGCAACAAAAGCAAACAAGCTAACATTTCAGCTGCCTGCAGATAATGGCCAGTATGCCGTTAGTTTTAAGTTTGCAGAACCGGATAATATAAAGGTTGGAGAACGCACATTTGATATTAACGTAGAGGGTGAAACGGTCATCGCAGGCTTGGATGTTCTTCTTGCTCGCGACAATAATATGTTGTCTTCGTTGGTTAGAACCGTCACTGCTATCGAGGTCACAGATGGCATCTTAAACATCGAACTTATAGCAATTACTGGGCAGCCTTTAATACACGCTATCGTAGTTCGTAAATTACTTAATGACCCACGCAATTGGCAGCTTATGTGGAATGATGAGTTTGAACTCGATGGCCTACCTGATCCCACTAAATGGCAACATAATATTTGGCCAGCGGGTAAAGTAAATAGCGAAGATCAGGCTTATACCGATAAAGCGAAAAACGCACGAATAGAAGATGGTATGCTAATTATAGAAGCCCACAAAGAACAATTCAAAGACGCGGAATATACATCAGCTAGGCTACATAACAGTGGTAGTGGTGATTTCCTCTACGGCAAAGTAGAAGCACGGGCCCGAATCCCATATGGTCAAGGCACATGGTCTGCCATATGGATGCTCCCCTTAGACCCCTATAAATACGCAACTTCATGTCAGCCTAATGAAGATTGGCAAGGCAGTAGAACTTGTGATGCGTGGCCAAACTCGGGTGAAATAGATATTCTTGAACATGTTGGATATGACATGCAAGTCGTCCACGGTACTGTTCACACTAAAGCATATTATTGGGTCAACGGCGAACAGCGCAAAGCGAGCGTTGAAGCACGTAATGTTGAAAAGGAGTTCCATCTGTATTCTATGGAGTGGAGCCCAGAACATATCATCATCTCGTTTGACAATGTTCCCTATTTTTATTATCGGAATGAAGGGAGCGGATGGGAAGCTTGGCCATTTGATCACCCCTACAACTTAATTTTAAATCTTGCCATAGGCGGTAATTGGGGACGCGCTGGCGGCCCAATCGACGACTCTATATTCCCTTTAAGAATGGAAGTAGACTATGTGCGAATCTATCAATTGGCAGAATAAAAACAAAAACAGCCTAATTAACAAGAGAGTTTGAATATGGACAACAAGTCACTTAGTGTTGACGCTCAACCAGATAGCACCGTCAATGGTGCCTTTGTGCAAATGGATGGCGACACCTATTACAAAATTAGTCATGTTGACCAAATGGCCCCATTTTTTATCAGTGTCGTTTCTGATCAAGATCACTGGTTAT
Source organism: Glaciecola sp. (assembly GCA_034112105.1). Classification (GTDB taxonomy): domain Bacteria; phylum Pseudomonadota; class Gammaproteobacteria; order Enterobacterales; family Alteromonadaceae; genus Glaciecola. The sequence continues at coordinate 3,165 of JAWUVZ010000065.1, forward strand.
TTGCAGGTTCTACCGGTGGATTAACCATGGGTAGAGTGTCTCCTGACAAAGCGGTTTTTCCTTATGTTACGGTCGATAAATTATACGAGAGTACACCGCATACAGGTCCAAAAACTATAATTAAGGTTATCCAATCCAAGCAGAAAAGTGTGTATTGGGAACCTTATAATCGCGAGCATGATGATAGATACCATGTAACTCGTAATTTGTATAAAAACCTATTGGGTAATGTACTTTGTTTTGAAGAAATAAATCATGATTTACAGTTAGCATTTCGCTACTCGTGGCAGTTTTCGAGCGAGTTCGGTATCAGCAGACAATGCAAATTAGACAATCTATCTGAGCAAATTTGTAGCCTTGAAATAATCGATGGTTTACAAAATATTCTTCCTGCGGGCACACCTCTTTTTACGCAGTCACAGTCGAGTAATCTCGTTGACGCTTATAAATGGACAGAAGTAGACCAGGAAACTGGATTGGCGTTGTATACGCTTTATTCAGCTATTACTGATCGCGCTGAGCCAGTAGAAGCGCTTCGTGCAAATACTGTTTTTCGTTTGGGTTTACCTGGTTCTACGGTGCATTTAACGTCTTCAAGTTTAGATATGTTCAAAGCCGGAAAAGTGCTTGAAAATTCAGATTATAGTCGCGGTGTGCGCAGCTGTTACTTAGTGCATAGTCACGTCACATTAGCCGCGCATGGTGAGCAAACGTGGTCAATTAATGTTGACGTTGAGAAAGACCAAACGGATGTTGTGGCTCTGAAACATGCTTTGTTGAATGAATCGGCTGTCGCTGAAAAAATGCAGCAATCATTTTTAGTTGGTAGTGACAAATTAGCGCGCATAATGGCATCGTCTGATGGATTCCAAGTTACCGGAGAAGACGATGTTTCTCTGCATCACTATGCAAACACACTATTTAATGTTTTGCGTGGCGGTATTTTTGCCAATCAATATCAGGTTTCGCGTGCCGATTTACTCAAGACTCTGCAGCATTTCAATCATGATGTTTATGAAAGGCAAAAGGCTGCATTGAGCAATCTGCCAGAAAATGTAAGCTTAGACGAGCTCATGTTATCTGTTGAAGCGTTGCAAGATGCGCAGTTAAGTCGATTAATCTACGAATACTTACCGATTACTTTTGGCCGTCGTCATGGCGATCCTAGTCGCCCTTGGAATCAATTTGCTATCGAATTGAAAGACGACCGAGGTCAACCCTTGTTGTCTTATCAAGGTAATTGGCGGGATATTTTCCAAAATTGGGAAGCGTTAACGCTCAGTTATCCTTCATTTATTGAGTCGGTTATCGCAAAATTTGTCAACGCGTCGACACTAGATGGTTACAATCCATATCGCATCACTAAACAAGGTATTGATTGGGAAATTGAAGAGCCTGATGATCCATGGAGTTACATTGGTTACTGGGGCGACCATCAGATTATTTATTTGCTGAAATTATTAGAATCTTCTAATAATTTTCACCCTGGAAAATTGGCATCGTTACTCGAACAGTCAGTTTACAGTTATGCCAATGTGCCTTATCGGATTAAACCGTTGCACAACATTATTGATTCACCCAAAGACACGGTTCTATTTGATAATGAAATGGCTGAAGACATCGAAAAAAATATCGAGCGCTTAGGGTCTGATGGCAAATTAGTTTTAGATGCACAGGGCCAAGTTTATCAAGTGTCCTTAGTTGAGAAGCTATTTATACCGCTGCTGTCAAAATTGAGCAACCTAGTTATCGATGGTGGAATTTGGCTAAACACCCAGCGTCCAGAGTGGAATGACGCTAACAATGCGCTAGTAGGCCAAGGTTTGTCGATGGTCACATTGTGTTATCTGAATCGTTATTTGTCGTTTGTAAGCGACTTACTCGCATCAATTGACGATAAAAATAAAGAATTTGTCATGACGACAGAAGTTGCGCAGTGGTTAACAGGAACGACACATATTCTTCAAAGTGCGAGTGCGCAAATAGAACAAGGTCCAGTGTCCGCAAGTTTACAATTTTCTACCTTGCAGAAGTTAGGTACATTAGCTAGCGAATACCGCGCAAAAATGTATCAGCACTCAGGTAATTATAGTAAGCAAACTGTGAGTATAGATCAACTCAACGCGCTACTTTCTAATGCCAAGCCATTGATAACTCGCAGTATTGAAGCGAATTATAGCGATTCTGGTTTATACCATGCTTACAATGTACTTAGTATTAACCAAAAATCACTAAACGTTAGTCATTTGTACGACATGCTGGAAGGGCAAGTGGCAGCCCTTAGTTCAGGGGCTCTTAGCGCTGAGAGAGCGGTCGAGATTATGGATACACTTTACGCGAGTGAGATGTATAGAGAAGACCAAAAAACGTTTATGCTGTATCCAGATAGAAAACAGCAAGGGTTTATCAGCAAAAATTGTGTTCCTAAACATGATGTCGCTAATCATGCACTGTTAGCTGGTATGCTTGCAAAGGGCGATAATCGCTTGATTAAACTCGATGCGCTGGACAACTATCGCTTTAATAGCGAATTGACCAACGCCAATGCCATAAAACAAATTTGGCCTAGAATAGCCAAAGAGTATCCAGATTTAGCAACTGACAGTGCATTAAATACGATGCTAGATATTTATGAATCTGTCTTTAATCACAGTGCCTTTACTGGCCGCTCTGGCGGTATGTTTGGTTTTGAAGGATTAGGATGTATCTACTGGCACATGGTATCTAAACTGTTACTTGCAGTTCAAGAAGTTGCAATAAAAAGTGTTAATCAGCAAGGTAAATCAAATACATCCCAGGCACTGATCGCGCACTACTATAATGTACGAGAAGGTATCGGGTTTAACAAGACACCTGAAGAATACGGCGCTTTCCCTGCAGATCCTTATTCGCACACACCAAAACATGCTGGCGCACAACAACCGGGTATGACTGGCCAAGTAAAAGAAGAGCTACTGACCAGAATGGGCGAGCTTGGCTGTTTTGTGACTAAAGGTAAGGTTAGTTTCAACCCGTTCTTGTTAAGAGCACAGGAGTTCACCACGCAACCAACAACGTTCCGTTATCTTGATATCAATGAAACATGGAAGACAATTGACCTCGATAGTGGAAGTTTAGGCTTTACATGGTGCCAAGTGCCGATTGTCTACTCGATAAGTAATGATGCTGATGCTCAAGTTACTGTCTATTCTGAAGATGGAGAAAAGTATGCTGTGAAGGCAAACGAACTTAATTCAGAGTTTAGTCAAATGCTCTTTGCTCGTTCAGGAGGGATTGTTAGAATTGATGTATCTGTTAGTCGCAATCAGCTTTACACCGAAAGTTAGGTAACACGATACTCAGCACAACTGCCATGGAACTAATGGCAGTTGTGCACACAACACAATCGACCCTCTACGAACATTTAATCACTATAAGGTGTGTATTTACTGTTGCATCCACACCTTGTTTGAAAAACGGTATGCTACTAAAAGTCAGTATGGGCTTTTATAAATCAAGCGTAACTTAATTAGACCAATATTAAACTTTACGAGCGTCCAAAGCCGCTCTTACTTGGCCTGCTTTCTCTTCGGTAATTGGATACCAGTAAACCATTAATATCGCAATGACAGAGCACAATGCTGGAATGAATGCATCGAAGATACGCATTAGATAAATCGTTTCTGGGGACTGAGCACCGCCCAATGCAACATCAAACCCCGTTGCGTTTAACAAAAATCCACCCGCAGCAAGAGCGGCAGCCATTCCTAGCTTCACAACCCACCAGTATATTGAGCCAAACATGCCCTCACGCCTTTCATATGTATTGAGTTCATCCATGTCACACACATCTGCAATCATGGAGCCCATAAGCGTGAACAAACCACCAAGACCAAAAGCAATAAAAGGGACTGGCAATAGCATTAATAATGGGTAGTCAGGGGTGTAGCAAAACCACTTCAATACATAACCAATAACTGATATTCCGATGGCGAAAAAGAAGCCTTTACGTTTATCAAAGTGTGTAGAAAATTTGGTTACAATAAAGATTACGCAGAAAGTAGATATAGCAGCCAGTGTGCCAGACCAACCTGCATATTCGGCACCCATTGA
>JAWUVZ010000066.1:0-40096 GCA_034112105.1 Glaciecola sp.
GATGAGTGAGGACTATCAAAATTATATAACGGATCCCAAAAATTCAACCTTCGTTGAAGTGATCGCCGGTTCTGATGATGTCGTTGAGCGGATATTGTTCATGATTAAAGCACATCGAGTCGACTTATATGCGGATAACGACCTCATCCTTCAACATGCATTAAATCGATTGAACTTAAATAATGAACTTAAAATTGTGCGCCCTGGCTTAGAAAAACAGTTAGTAGAAATGCCAATATTTTCAACAAAAATACCTGCCGCAAAAAGACAAGAACTTATAAAAATTTGGAATGATGGTCGTTTATCGATGAAAGGTGCAAAAGAAAAAGCACTTCTGGATAAGTATAATATAACCTTTAAAAATTAACATTCAAACAGAAGGGACCATAGAATTAATAAAAGATTATTGTCCATAGACTTGGTAGTAATTTGCTTAGGTCAATTCAAACCTGCGCCGATATTATTATTGAAAAAATAAAGTAATAAGTAATTAGTTTTTAGTCCAATTTATTACAACGAAATAGGCGACTTCCGCTTTTAGTTTTTGAATTTTGAACTATAATTTAATTATGATTTACATTGCTTAAAGTGAGACGAATCACTTAACAATGGTGACTAAATGATATTGCCGTTTTTTCTTTGAACAGACAAAGAATAAGTGGTGACGCGAAAGTTAATTAATCATTATGAGGAGGGTTTAACATACCACGCAAATTTAATAAACCGATCCACGAACCCGTTTATTCGGGATATAATGCCATTATCAATGGCTTAAGCCTTAATACGATAATAAAGCGTTAACGCTTACGGAATATGATCAGCAAGGAAATTAGCTGAACCCCAAGAAAAAAAGCCGGATAATTCCGGCTTTTTACTGTTTGCTTTTAATAGAACTACCTCAGTACATTTAACACTATTAAGAAGTCTGCATTGAACTCGGTGCCATTCTATAAAAACCTCCGTTACGCTCCTCTTAACCGAGTAATATTACGCTTGTTGAATAGATCTGGTATCTAGTTTATTCTCCTTTCGCTGCGTAAATTAAAAAGCCGCACGCGAAGTATTAAAAAGCTATTTTGGCTTGATGTTGAGAAAACACTAGCGCAATAATCAACAACGCTGAAGGCAAAACTTATGACGACAACTACAAAGAGAGCAGCAGACGATGGCTAACGACACAAACTACAAAAAGAGTAAAATCGGTAATCACAAGCTTAAGCCTGAAACAATGATGATGTCCTACGGTTACGATCCCCAATTATCCGAGGGCTCAGTTAAACCGCCTATTTTCTTGACCTCCACATTCGCATTCCAAACACCAGAAGAAGGCGAAGAGTCCTTCCACATCATGGCTGGCCGCAAGCCCGGCCCAGACGGAAGTGTTGGCGGCCTAATCTATAGCCGCTTCAACCATCCCAATGTAGAAATCATAGAAGACCGTCTGTCCCTCTTTGAAGGCTCAGAGTGCTCTGTAGTCTGCTCCAGTGGCATGGGTGCAATCAGTGCTATTGTCTTCGCTTACTTACGCCCTGGCGATGTGATTGTTCAAAGCGCTCCTTTGTATGGTGGCACCGAAACCCTTATCCGCAAATTTTTACCTCAATTTAACATTGAAACAGCTGAATTCCATGATGGCCTAGATGAGGAAGGTATGCTCACTTCTCTGCGAGATGCTAGCAAAAAAGGCCGTGTCGCCATGGTATTCATTGAATCACCAGCGAACCCAACGAATTCACTCGTCGATTTCGAGGCGCTAAACCGCGTGTTAGATACTATCGAGACAGAAACAGGTCATCGCCCAATCAGTGTCTGCGACAACACGCTTATGGGTCCTGTTTTCCAGCAAGTCATACCCCAAGGTATCGATATGGCAATGTACTCGCTAACCAAATATGTTGGCGGCCACAGCGACCTTGTCGCGGGCGCCGTCTGCGGAAGTCGTGAAATGCTGCGTCCAGTTCGCGCTACTCGCGGCACTCTGGGCCTAAATCTCGACCCACATACCAGCTGGATGATTTCGCGCTCACTTGAAACATTAAGTATCCGCATGGAAAGATCCGCTGATAGCGGTAAGAAAGTAGCAGAATGGATTGCAGATAATGCCTACATTCCCGCAAAAATTCTACATCCTGACTTCATCCAAGACAAAGCCTACCAAGCTGTCTACCAGCGACAATGCTCAGGGCCTAGTTCAACATTCTCATTCGTGCTGGAAGTGTCAAAATCAGACGCCTTTCGCCTGATCAACAATCTATCCATTTTTAAATCTGCAGTGAGTCTTGGCGGCAGCGAAAGTCTTGTGTGCCATCCAGGAAGCACAACCCATTCAGGGGTATCTTCTGACTTACGTAAAAAATTCGGCGTAACGGACGGCCTTATTCGTCTCTCAATTGGCTTAGAGCATCCAGACGATCTAATCGCCGATCTTGATAATGCATTTAAAATGACATTTCAGGTTTAGAAAGGGGCGTATACGTCAACATCACCTATTATTGACTGATAGCAGTATTGCGTCAGTCTATGGCATAACCAAGAATACGACGGTAAGCAAGCGGCGACTAGCATCTTAAGGGTTCTGGCGATCTGATTATTTGTATAATTCTTCCATCCATAGCGAATAAAATATTAACTGAATCACCGACTTTTACATCGATATCTACACGCTGGATATCTTTTAGCACATCGAGCAACTCGTCACTAATTTGCACTAGCTCTTTTTGGCAAGTTGCTAGCGTCCACCCATCATTGCTAACCCTTAGTTGCGCAGAAGACTGATGATGGGCCGCCAATGATCCTTGCTGGAGTAGAAAGTCTTTATAGGCCGTGTCATATTTCAACCGAATATTATCACTCGCTAATGCTTGAGGTGATGCAAGACTATGAGTTTGAATATTCGTGTATTCGCTTCGATTAAATCCGCCTTGTTCGAGTTTGTATTGCCCCACCCAAACGACCGTAATTAGCGCAATTAATGACGTCGTCGCGATAAGTGACTTGGACGTATTGGCCCAGCGCTTTAATTGACTGACTAAAGTAGTGGATGCTAACTCTTCCTTTTTCGCTGCCAACATGATGCTGCGTCTAATTGAACTTGGTGATCGTTGGCCCTGTTTGTCGTTTTTATAAAGAACCGTTAAGGTATCATCAGAATTCGAATTCACGTCTATATTGTGCTTAGGATCAGTCACGATATTTCTCCAAATGCTTTTTTAATGCTTGTTTTGCATAACGAATGCGACTTCTCACTGTTTCACTCTCAGATGCCGTTAATTGGGCTATTTGCGCCAATGAAAAGCCCTCTTGCTGCAAACAAAAAGCTTCTTTTTGTGAAAACGGTAACAGGCTCAAGCCAATATTAAATTGATTGATGAATGAGGATTCCGATTCGTTTGCTGAAACTAATTCAACATCAGTTAAATTCATTGAGCTGTCATGGTCTTGGTTCTTAGAGGCCGAATCATGTACTTTTTGACCCTCTGAAGGCTCCTCCAATAATTGGTCAAAGCGGCCTTGCTTGCGAAACTCATCAATTAAGCAACGTCGACTAATGGTAAACAACCACGATTTGAATGAACCATGCGTACGATATAAATGCGACTTCTCAATCACTTTTAGCCAAGTGTGCTGTGCTATTTCCTGTGCCAGTTCTTTGTCAGTCAAGGTTAATAGGAAATAATAAAGATCACGTTCACAATTATCATAGAGTTGCCCGAGAAACTGACACTCCTTGTTTTTAGCGTATCGCTGAATGAGTTCTTCATTACTCATTTTGGTAATTGAAAAGCCTGTAAACACGCTTTTCAAACTCAGGGAAATACTCATGAAATAATCATCTCTCTATAAATGGTAATATCAAGTTATGCTTTTGAAGTAAGTTGCTCTTAAGGTAAGCTATTATTTTAGGCTGATATTTTAAATATCAGCATAACACTCAACCCGTCTTGCACCACCGCTTTACCATTGTGTTTTTTGGCTTGATACTTCCAGCGCTGTAGCGCACGTTTTGCCGCACGATCAAATATCCGCTGGGGTTCTGAATTGGTTACATTAACGTTTCTTACCGCACCACTTTCATCGATACTGAAACTCAATTCAACCCAACCTTCAATCCCATCCCGGGAGGCCACTGCTGGATACTCTGGATTTATTCGTACAATTGGTCTAGCGTCTGATGCTTGATTGAAGTCTGTAAACTTGCTGTCTTTCGCTACCGCATCCGTGATCAAAACAGTAGGCTCACCAAATCCGTCCGCACTGATTACTTCGTTGGGTATTGCCTCCACGTCCCGCTCTGGCGGAGAAAGCACTAATGGCGGTGGTTTGATTTTATAACGATCTTCCCTAATTATTTCGTCCTTTTTTTCATACACTGACGAAACGAGCGTTATCGGCTTGCGCTCCGCAATTGGAATCAACTCATTAGAGGTTAACTCATGCATGAGTACAAAGAGACTGAAGGTAGCAAGACCACCAGCAACAATTGAACCCACTAATTTTGGAATACCGATTGAAGGCACAATAATGCCAGCCGACGAATTTGATTTAATCGAAGCAACAATACTGTGGTTCGCCATGCGAATAGCATCTGATGGATTGTTTGTCTGTGATGGATTGTTTGTATGTGATGTGCTGTTGTTTGGTAGAGCTTGCATAGAAATTCTCCCGTTTGCAATGACATCAATTTGCTGTCATTGAACTAACGCGGGAGAACATCAGATAGGGTTAATTATATTCCATTGAGTGGATTAACTACCATTAATGCCAGTTAATCCACTCAATAAACACTTTATTCCCACTCAATCGTTGCGGGCGGTTTACCCGAAATATCGTAAACAACCCGAGAAATACCATCAACTTCATTAATGATACGGTTGGACACCTTACCCAAGAAATCGTAAGGTAAGTGGGCCCAGTGAGCGGTCATGAAATCAATTGTCTCGACAGCTCTGAGTGACACAACCCAATCATATTTGCGCATATCACCCATCACACCAACCGACTTTACCGGTAGAAAAACGGTAAATGCCTGACTCACTTTTTGGTACAAGTCAGCTGCATGCAATTCGTCAATAAAAATAGCAGCCGCACGGCGCAATAAATCGCAATATTCTTTTTTAACTTCGCCAAGTATTCTTACGCCCAAACCTGGCCCTGGAAATGGATGCCTAAATAACATGTCGTAAGGTAAACCTAACTCTAAGCCTATTTTACGAACTTCATCTTTGAACAATTCACGCAATGGTTCAACCAAACCCATTTTCATTTCGGCAGGCAATCCACCCACGTTATGGTGCGATTTAATTACGTGTGCTTTACCTGTAGCAGAACCCGCAGATTCAATCACATCAGGATAAATAGTGCCCTGCCCTAGCCATTTCGCATTTTCTAACTTGTGTGATTCTTCATCGAATACTTTAATAAACTCGCCACCAATCACTTTGCGTTTAGCTTCAGGGTCTTCAACACCGGCAAGCGCATCTAAGAAACGATCTTCAGCATCGACTTTAATGATGTTAAGTCCGAACTTATCACCAAACATATCCATAACTTGTTCGCCTTCATGGAGTCTAAGAAGGCCGTTGTCTACAAATACGCAGGTAAGATTTTTGCCAATTGCACGATGCAAAAGCATCGCAGTTACAGATGAGTCAACACCACCAGACAAACCTAAAATAACTTCGGCGTCACCGACTTTCTCTTTAATGCGTTCAATTGCATCTTCAATAATAGAGGCTGGCGTCCACAAAGCATCGAGTTTACAAATATCGAAAGCAAAACGTTTGAGTAACTCCAAGCCCTGTTTCGTGTGGGTCACTTCAGGGTGAAATTGCACACCATAAAACTGCTTTTTTAGGTTAACCATAGCTGCATGCTGACAACTTGGCGTTTGCGCAATAGTTATAAAGTTGTCTGGTACTTTACTTACTTTGTCGCCATGGCTCATCCAAACATCTAATAAGGCATTGCCGTTGTTATTAGTCTCATCCATGATGCCATCAAAAATTGTTGAGGCTGCTAACACTTCAACTTGCGCATAACCGAATTCACGGATTTCTGAACCTTGCACCGCGCCTCCAAGCTGATGTGCCATAGTTTGCATGCCATAACAGATACCCAAAATTGGTACCCCAGCATTAAATACATATTGCGGTGCACGTGGCGATCCCATTTCAGTCACTGACTCTGGGCCACCTGATAAAATAATACCGTCTGGTTCAAAGTTACGAATTTGATCCTCGGTCACATCCCATGCCCAAAGCTCACAATAAACGCCGATTTCGCGAATACGTCTTGCGATCAATTGAGTGTATTGAGATCCAAAATCAAGGATAAGAATTTTTTGACTATGTATGTTTGCAGACATTTTTTTACCTAAATATAAAAATAAAAAAGGGCTGAGATGTGACGGTTTATAACCTACATCAGCCCTTTGGAAACGACTTTGGTTTATCCTAACCTGTAATTTGGAGCTTCTTTAGTAATACTCACATCGTGCACGTGGGATTCACCCATGCCAGCCGCAGTCACTTTCACAAATTGTGGTTTAGTGCGCAATTCTTCGATATTGGCACAACCAGTTAATCCCATTGCTGAACGCAAGCCACCTAACTGTTGGTGAATAATTGTTGAAATAGGTCCTTTGTAGGCAACACGTCCTTCGATTCCCTCTGGAACCAATTTTTCAGCATTACTGTTATCTTGGAAATATCGGTCCGATGAACCGTGGCTTTGATTCATTGCACCTAACGACCCCATTCCGCGATAAGACTTGTAGTAGCGACCTTGATATAGTTCCACTTCACCCGGCGCTTCTTCAGTGCCGGCAAGCATGCTGCCAACCATGACTGAACTAGCACCAGCAGCTAATGCTTTTGCGATATCACCTGAATAGCGGATACCACCATCAGCAATAACCGGAATTCCGGTCCCTTCAAGAGCGGCCACAGCATCTGATACTGCCGTAATCTGCGGAACACCACATCCAGTTACGATCCGAGTCGTACAGATTGAACCCGGGCCTATGCCGACTTTAACTGCATCCACGCCCGCATCCGCTAGGGCTTTTGCGCCTTCACCTGTGGCAACATTGCCAGCAATAATCTGAATATTAGGGTAATCCGCACGGACTTTTTTCACGCGATCAATAACACCTTGGGAATGTCCGTGTGAGGTATCGATAACCAATACATCAACACCGGCTTCAACTAATAACTTAATCCGTTCATCCGTGCCAGGACCAACGCTGACAGCAGCACCTACACGTAAGCGGCCTTTTGCATCTTTACACGCATTAGGTTTGCTTTTGGCTTTTTGGAAATCTTTGACCGTGATAAGACCTGTTAGCTTGAATGCATCATCAACAACTAGAATTTTTTCAATTCTATGCTCATGCATTAAATCCATAACAAGGTCAGGGTTAGTATCTTCTTTTACCGTCACTAGTTTTTCTTTCGGCGTCATCACTTTGCTAATAGGTTGATCTAAGCGATTTTCGAATCGTAAATCGCGACCCGTGACCAAACCAATTAAGTTGTTGTCTTTATCAACAACCGGAAAACCAGAGTAACCGAGTTGTTTGCTCAAGGCTTTTGTATCACCTATAGTGGCATCTTTGCTGACCGTGACTGGGTCAGATACAACACCACTTTCATATTTCTTAACTTGCAGAACATGGGCAGCCTGACTTTCAGCCGTCATATTTTTATGAATAAAGCCAATTCCACCTTCTTGCGCTAAAGCAATAGCTAAACGTGCTTCGGTGACAGTGTCCATGGCCGCAGAAATAAGAGGCATATTCAGTGTCACACCTCGCGTTAAGCGGGTTTTTAAGTCGACAGTATGAGGTAAGACGGTCGAATGACCGGGGACGAGCAAAACGTCATCGAAAGTTAACGCTTCTTTAATAATTCGTAACATGCAAGTAACACCTTAGGGCAGTGGCTAATTGCGGTGCGATTGTAGTGTTTTTTTGCATTTAGGTAAACTACAATTCGCATTTAAATGAATAAAAAAGCGAATTATGTTTTCTACGCCACAAAAACAGCCCAGCATTATATCTGTAACTCGGCTAAATCGCCTTGCTAGACAGGTTTTAGAATCAGAAATAGGACAAGTGTGGGTATCTGGTGAATTATCCAATTTTGTGGCTGCAACTTCTGGTCATTGGTACTTCACATTAAAAGACAGTAAAGCGCAAATTAAAACAGCTATGTTCAAAGGTGCAAATAGAGGGGTTAAATTCTCACCAAAGGCTGGTGACAAGGTTGTCATTCGCGGTAGCTTGAGTTTATATGAAGCTCGAGGAGACTATCAGCTAATTGGCGAGCATATGGAACCAGAAGGGCTTGGACAACTAAAACAAGCCTATGACGCACTCAAAACAAAACTATCGGCAGAAGGCTTGTTTGCCATGGCTGTTAAACAACCACTACCAACAAATGTAAAGCGCCTAGGGGTAGTGACATCATCCACTGGTGCGGCGATACACGACATATTAAATGTACTGAAACGCAGAAATCCAAGTATTGAGGTTATTATCTATCCCAGCTTAGTGCAAGGTGCGACGGCGGCCCAAAGTATCGCAGAGCAAATTAATATTGCTAATAAGCGAGATGAAGTTGATTTGCTCATTGTGGGCCGTGGGGGTGGTTCGTTAGAAGATCTTTGGGCATTCAATGAAGAAATAGTTGCTTATGCTATATCAGAATCGAAATTACCTATCGTGTCAGCTGTCGGTCATGAAGTAGATGTGACGATTGCTGATTACGTGGCTGATATGCGTGCACCAACACCATCAGCCGCTGCTGAATTAGTGAGTACTGATAAAAGCCAACTGCAGAGACATATTCAACAGCAACAACATCGTTTATCACAAGTATTTCAACAACATTTAAAGCGCATTGAATATAAATTACAGTTAATAGAGTCGAGACTTTCCAACGTTCATCCTACGGTACAAATTCGACAAGCTAATCAACATATAGATAATTTAACGATGCGTTTGTCACAAACAATCAATACAAAGCTGAATGACGTAAAAGGCAGAAGTAGCAATTTAACATTACGTTTGCAACATGCATCCCCAAACAATGCGATTAAAGAGAAAAAGCAGCAATTACAAAAAGTCAGCGACAAACTTCATTCATTACAACAAAGGCAACTGTCTGACAAGCGGTATCAATTGCAACGTATTGCCGACATTTTAAATTCTGTCAGTCCACTGTCAACTCTGTCACGTGGTTATAGCATTGCATTCAAAAAAGACAAAGTTGTGCGTTCCGTTGCCCAACTTGAAAAAGGCGACGTGATAGAAACCCGCATAAGCGATGGTAGCGTTATTGCAAAAATTCTAAATATCACCCAAAAAAACCAATAATCTAAACGACAATTGCGACACCTGATACATTGTCAGGCGTCTGATTTCTCTACCATTTATTTTCTTTTTATCTATAAAATTATCTGTTAACCTCCTACCCGATATGAGTTTACGAAGACAGGTAGTTTTCTCTTTCAGTTCTCCTATGAAATAAACGGTTCACGCTACCAAAATACACGAAGCGTATTAGAAATAATAATAAGGGATATAAATGCAAAGGACGACAGAGAATTTCAGCCATCACTTCACTGAGAAGAAGGTGCGTGAAAAGGCTGCATTTATCCGTAAACGTTGTGCTATTTTGTCCTTCTTTGATAATTGCTTTTATTCTTTTGCGTTTTTTTTGTTACTTATGTCTCCAGTAAATGCAGCAGACTCTGTGAATGTTAAAAGCACGCAACAGACGACTGGTATATTCAACAATTCTGACATTAGTATATTTGCTGCCCATGTTACTGAGGAATTAGAGTTCTCCTGCAAAACCAATACGGCAATAACTTGTAAACTAAACGTTTTATCTCAAGCCGATTTATTAGCATCTTTGTATCAAGCTGACACATCAGGAAGAATCATATCGTCACTCAATGGCTCACAATACGAGCTATTAATTGGTAGTGCGACAATAACAGACAACACCAATGGCAAGGCAATCCAAGAATTGCGGTTAGAAGTGTCTGCACAGTGGCGCGGGATCATGCTAAACGATGTCCAATTATCTTTAGTTTTAGAAAACAGCGTCACCAATACAACTGAAAAAATAGCCACCGCAAGTAATCAGCTATTAAGCCAATGGATTGAAAGCGCATCAAACAAAAAGTTGTTTAGCGCTGAATATTTATATCAACTTTTAGGCGCTAGCGATTATACCAATGAACTCAAAGTACCCTACAAAATCGGTGATTTTAAGTTGTCACGTCAGCATCTATTCAACGATCCAATGAAAGGTATGCTGACCCGCTACATTCACAAAGATTTTGCGCTTGCGGTATTTGATGTTTATGTCTACCCATTGAAAACAAATCATTCTGTTGAAATACAAAGTCAGAACGAATTGTTGCTGGAGCAACAAGATATCCGAGCGATAAGCAAAGCGCTTGGTAAAGACGCGTTAACAATGTCCGATATTTACGAATTAGAAAGTATTGCTGGTTTGCAAGATACTCGTGTATTTGCATTTGAAGCAAAATTACAAACTGATTCAGAACCGCTTTTTACAACACAATATGTTTACGTCAAAAACGACAAGGTAGTTAAATTCAGTATTAATGCTCCAGCTCGAATTATAAATAATTTAATTGCCGAAGCTATTAATGCGATTGCAGTGCCATCGGAGTCTTCATTGATGAAGCAAGTGCGTCAGCCTGATGCTGATAAGCCCAGTTCAAACCCAATATTCGTTGCACCTTAAAAGTTGAATTTCTAGCAGTGCGGTGTTGTTTGAATAAGACGTCGGCTGCCCATATTTATAGTTTAGGGCCCATTAGCTAACCAATATTTTGCAGGTGGCAATTCGTCTATCGTCAACATAATGTTGTTCATGTTGTCATTCATCGTAATTGTCTTCTTGCAAGCGCAAACTAAGTTGAGTTGCATTATCAAGAATAGCGCAGAGGTAGTTTTACGTCATCACGCGCAGCAACTGCCTGCATCGCTATACGAGCCAAACGGCAAACCAATTTTGCTCTTTTTTGTGTCAACAAGTAAATATGTTAGAAATGCTGTTGTTCATCATTTGCGAGTGTTAATAATTAAGATTAACACTCGCATAATTAACGCGTTTTTTACATTTAACAATAATGAAGCTAAAGTGTTATCCACGGATATGGCGATTCACAATAGAAGAACAACAATACATGAATAAAACTAAACTCTCACTTTTAGCCTCAGTCGTTATTGCGCTTTGCGCAGGCTGCTCGCCAAGCAATACTAGTTCAACAGCTATTCAAAAAGCTGAATACACAGTAGATGACGCAAAGGCGTTCTTACAGAAAGTAGACAGCGACATTACTCGCTTAAACAAACCGGCCTCGCATGCCGCATGGGCTTATGCAACCAACATCAACTATGACAATGCTCAGGTAGATGCTTATCTAGGCGAGCAATTATCAGTGATGTGGGCTAAATATGCTGTTGAAGCGGCAAAATTTAATGACCTAAAAGTAGATGCTGATACACGACGAAAACTCAATTTATTAAAATCAGGCTTGGAAGTCGCACCACCAGCTGACCCGGCTAAGGCAGAACGTTTAGCTGCCATTGGCTCAGACTTGGCAGGCATGTATGGTGCGGGTAAATATTGTAGGACTGCAAACGAATGCTTTTCGCTGGTTGAAATGAGTGCCCAAATGGCAGTGAGTCGTGACCCAGCTCTGATGCTTGAATTTTGGAAAGGATGGCGCGAAGTCTCTGTGCCAATGAAAGAGATATTTGTTGAGCAAGTTGGCATTGCGAATGAAGGCGCAATGGAACTAGGTTACGCCAACACATCCGAATTGTGGCGTGCTAAATATGATATGTCGGCAGAAGAGTTCCCCAAAGAGTTAGACCGTCTTTGGGGCCAAGTTCAGCCCTTCTATGAATCATTACATTGTCATGTAAGAGCAGAGCTTTCTGAGCATTATGGTGAGGATGTTGTGCCCTTGGATAAGCCAATTCCGGCACACTTACTTGGCAACATGTGGGCACAAAGCTGGGGTAATATTTACGACATCGTGAAGCCGGAGCAAGAAATGAATGTTCCTGATGTAACTAAGGCATTAGCTGAACAAGGTTATGATGAAATTAAAATGGTAAAACAAGCTGAAAGCTTCTTTTCATCTTTAGGTTTTGCGGCCCTTCCTGATACATTCTACGAACGTTCCATGTTTCAAAAACCAGAAGAACGAGAAGTTCAATGTCATGCATCGGCTTGGAATGTAGATGAAACCGACGACTTGCGTATTAAAATGTGTATCCAGAAGACCGGTGAAGAGTTTAATGTTATTCACCATGAGTTGGGCCACAACTATTATCAACGTGCCTATAAAGACCAACCAATGCTATACAGAGGGTCAGCTAACAGTGGCTTTCATGAAGCAATTGGTGACACCATTGCGCTTTCAATTACGCCAACTTATTTACAACAGATCGGCTTAATAGATGAGATTCCAGACGAATCAAATGATATCGGAATGCTGTTAAAAGTAGCTCTGGATAAAATTGCGTTTATGCCATTTGGATTAATGGTCGACCAATGGCGTTGGCAGGTGCTGGCCGGTGATATTACACCAGAACAATATAATACGCTTTGGTGGGAACTACGGGAAAAGTATCAGGGAGTTGCCGCTCCTATTGAACGTCCAAACAATGCATTTGACCCCGGCGCGAAATATCATGTGCCTGCAAACGTTTCATATACGCGTTATTTCCTAGCGCATATATTACAGTTTCAATTCCATAAAGCGTTGTGCGATATAGCTGGTAGTGAAGAAGCTCTGCATCGTTGCTCTATTTATGGCAGTGAAAAAGCAGGTGAAGCATTAAATAATATGCTACAAATGGGTAAAAGTCGTCCTTGGCAGGAAGCGATGACCACATTGACAGGTACACCAAATATGGACGCTTCTACTATCGAAACCTATTTTGCTCCACTAAAAGAATGGTTGGATAAGCAAAATGAAACGCGCAATTGCGGTTGGTAAATTTTGACAACTCCATTTGAAGTGCTCTTTTCAGGGGCTCCTCATTGGAAATAACAAACTAATATTAATTGAAAGTCATTAAAGCCAAATTCTGAATATAAAAGAGCCGTGCTTCTCTATTGAAAAGCACGGCTCTTGTCAGTGTTCAGTTCTTAAAATAGTGAAACTTAAACACCTATTTCTTTTTATGGAAATTCATTAAACGTTTGCGCTTGCGTTCCTGCCCTACAGTTAACTTATTTACTTTGCCTTCAAATGGATTAGCACCCTCTTTGAATTCAATTCTGATCGGTGTTCCCATCGTTTTAAGTGCTTTACGATAGTAATTCATTAAGTAACGTTTGTATGAATCAGGTAAATCTTTTAATTGATTACCATGAATGACAATAACAGGTGGGTTATAACCACCTGCATGAGCGTACTTCATTTTCACTCTGCGGCCATGAATAAGGGGCGGCTGATGATCCGCCTGTGCCATTTCCATTATCTGCGTCAGCACTGATGTGTTAATGCGCACTGTAGCTGAATTATAAGCCTCTTGAACAGATTCAAACAAATGACCGACCCCGGTGCCATGCAAAGCTGAAATGAAGTGTAAACGAGCGAAATCAACAAACCCTAATCGTCTGTCTAGTTCTCGTTTAATTTCTTCCTTTACATGAGTTTCAAGTCCGTCCCACTTATTTACTGCTAATACTAAGGAGCGTCCTGAGTTAAGCACAAAACCTAACAGTGATAAATCTTGATCAGTAATTCCTTCTCTAGCATCAATTACCAACAAAACCACATTCGACTCTTCAATCGCCTGCAACGTTTTTACAATAGAGAACTTTTCCACTGTTTCTGATATTTTCTTACGCTTTCTAACACCCGCAGTATCAATTAAAATATACTCACGGTCGTCGCGCTTCATCGGAACGAATATACTATCTCGAGTGGTTCCCGGTGAATCAAAAACGACAACCCGTTCTTCACCAAGAATACGATTAATGAGTGTCGACTTACCTACATTAGGCTTACCAACTATGGCCAATTTAATAGGTGAGTTTTGCAAACGCTCTAGCTTGGCATCAGGATCTTCTTGTTCTCTTTCTTCTTCAATTATTTCCATATCAGGAAATAATTTCTCGAGTGGGGTTAAGACATGAGTCATCAGCTGTGACACTCCACGTCCATGCGCAGCTGCAATTTGCAGTACCTCAGGGAAACCTAATTTGAAGAAATCTGCGGTTTCGCTATCACCATCAAGTCCGTCAACTTTGTTAGCGACCAAGTACATGGCTTTATTTTGTTTACGTAAGTGCTCAGCAAGACCAATATCATCAGGTGTTAACCCTGCTCTTGCATCAACTAAAAATAAGACCACATCAGCTTCGTCAATAGCTAATAATGATTGTTCTGCCATCGCAATGTCGATACCTTCTTCATTGCCTGTGATGCCGCCGGTATCAACAACGATGAAAGCTCGGTGTTCAAATTTTGCGGGGCCGTACTTACGGTCACGTGTTAAACCAGGAAAATCAGCAACTAGTGCGTCTCGAGTATTCGTTAATCGATTAAATAATGTTGATTTACCAACATTGGGTCGGCCAACCAAGGCCACTACAGGTAACATTTTTCGCCCTTAATAAAAAACGCCAATGGCATACCATTGGCGTGTATCGTCATCCGTTCAAATACGTTATTGTGCCTACAAGTGCATAGTCATAAGAGCACCAAATTCGCGCTTTGAGAATATACTTTCTATTTACTATTCTGGTTGAGTGATTGCCGCAAGTTTACCTTCTCGCGTTTTCACATATAACACATTATCTGCGCTAATGGGTCCTGTGAAAATGGCTTCATCTTCATCGTCGTTGCCAACTTCCAATCGCGCTACAAGTTTACCTTCGTCCTGAGTAAACCAGTGCACAAAACCATACATATCGCCAGCTACAACATAATTGCCATGCGGTGTTGCTGATGTAATATTGCGACTTCTCAGTCCAACATTAGACCATAATTCTACGCCACTACGACGGTCAATGGCATATAAATTACTATCATTATCAACCACAAATAAGCGGTTTCCGTCAATAGATATGTTGCGATAAGAACCATATTCACGAGTCCAAATAACTTGCCCAGTGCGAAGTTCTACCGCTGAAAGAGTGCCGTTGTAGGAGATAACAAATACGTTGCCACCGAATACCAGTGGCTTGACGTCAATATCAACTATACGTTCTAGCTCAGTTGCACCAGATGGAGAAGCAATTTGAGTTTCCCATGCCACCATGCCAGTCTCGATAATACTGACTTGGAGTTTTCCTGAAGGAGTACCAATTATAGCACCACCACTTTCTGCTGCTGGCGCTGAAACACCACGCAATGATAGCGGAGGAACGTCAGACTCTGAAATCCATATTTGCTCACCATTTTCAGGATTGAGCGCAATTAGATGACCTGAAGTGGTATTAACTAGCACGACACCGGCGTCGACTGCTGGAGGAGATATGACTTCTCCTTTGACACCAACTTTCCATTTTATTTCACCAGTATCTTCTTCTAGTGCATATACATAACCATCTTCGGTACCAAAGAATACCGACTGATAAGCAACCGACAAGCCACCAGATATTTTAGCCGATACTGCGCGATTGGAATACCAAAGCATGGCTTTCTTGAAGCTGTAGTTATCATAATTTGCAAAATCTTGTTCCCAGATTTCATTACCCGTTTCTGGATCAAGCGCAACAACGATCCCATCACGACTGGCAGCAAATACTTTTCCATAACCAACAGCAGGAGCTAAACGTGAGAAATAGTCCTGAACACCATCACCTACTTCTGTTTCCCACTTAACTTGCGGCTGGAAAACTGCTTCGATTGGTTTTAAGCGACGAATTTCTACTTCTTCATCTTCTGCAAACCAATCCGATACGGTTGCACATCCGCTAAGCGATAAAGCCAGCAACGCTATTAATATTCTATTTTTCACTGGGTAACACCTGCAACTTCAGTTGCAGCATAATTTAAGTTACTCAACTTCATTTCCACAATGCGGTTTTGAGGCTGTTCTGCAAGCACAGCATCGTAAGCTGCTTTTGCTTTATCAAACTCTTTTGTTGCAACGTAAATATCGCCTTTTACTTCTTGGACTTGGTCTCGATAAGAAATGCTCTGCACAGAGTCTAACGTCGCTAATGCACCAGCAGTATCGCCGAGTTGACTCTCAACTCGCGCTAAGCGAATCTTTGCCAAATCTGCAACCGCCACATTTGGTGAATTGCTAACAGCCATATTTAAATGCAATTTTGCCGCATCAAAATCCTTGTCTTCTACTGCTTTCTGAGCAGCAACCAAACTAGTCAGTAAAGCGTAACCTGAGTCAGAATGTTCTTTTGTAAAAGCTTCAGCTTTGAGCATACCGTCTTCAGAATCAATACTTTCAAGTATACGTTGAAACGCGATTGATTGGGTTTCTTTATCTTCGATAACCATATCGTTATATTGCTGCCAACCAAACAAGCCAGCTAAGCCTATCCCGATGCCAACGATAATCGCAGTTCCATTTTCTTTCCAAAAGCCTTTGATTGCTTCTACTTGTTGTTCTTCGGTTTCGTAACGTTCCATTGAATTCCTCTGCGCTTACTGCATGTAACTGGTTAACTAAATTCTTTCTGACTAAAGGTGCGCGAAAAAGTGCTTACAGCCATTCTGCTAAAGCAGATAACTCACTTAATAACAAACTAGCCTGCGGTTTATCTTGTTTTAAATATTTTACTGAGACACTTGCATTGGCAAGTTCATCATCTCCGATAATAATCGCAATCGCAGCATCAGAAGCCATTGCCTTTTTCATTTTTCTCTTAAAGTTACCACCACCGCAGTGCTGCTGCAATTTAACTGTCGGTAGAATATTTCTTATTTGTTCTGCAATCTTAGTCGCTGCTGACTCAGCATCTTCGCTCATTGGCATTAAATAGATATCGACAGCATTGTTTGCATAGGTTGACTCATCAAGGCTCTCAACTAAAAGCACTAGGCGCTCTAAGCCCATGGCAAAACCAACAGCGGGGCTAGCTTTGCCACCTAACTGTTCAACCAGGCCATCATATCTGCCGCCAGCACAAATGGTACCCTGAGCACCCAATAAGCGAGTCACCCATTCGAACACAGTGCGGTTATAATAATCTAATCCACGCACTAAACTAGGATTAACTACGTATTGGATACCTAAATTGTCTAATCGTTCACACAAAAGTGAAAAATGCGCTTTTGACTCATCATCTAAGTGGTCAATCAGCTTTGGAGCGTCTTTTACTATTTCTTGCACCGTTGGGTTTTTACTATCCAATATACGTAGCGGATTTGATAACAACCTGCGCTGGCTATCTTCATCAAGCTGATCATGGTGCTTCTGTAAAAAAACAACCAACAATTCTTTGTAGGCGACTCTTGCTTCAGCAGACCCTAACGAATTAATTTGTAGCTCTACCTTGTCAGAAATACCAAATGCTTGCCACAAACGAGCGCCAATCAATATCATTTCAACGTCGATATCAGGGCCATTAAGACCATATGCTTCCACGCCAAACTGATGAAATTGACGATAACGACCTTTTTGAGGGCGCTCATGCCTAAACATAGGACCCATATACCAAAGACGTTGCTGTTGATTATATAACAAGCCATGTTCATTGCCGGCTCTTACGCAACAAGCGGTCCCTTCCGGACGCAATGCAAGGCTATCGCCATTGCGGTCATCAAACGTATACATTTCCTTTTCGACAATATCGGTGACTTCACCAATTGAGCGCTTGAATAATTCAGTACTTTCAACAATTGGCGTACGAATTTCTTGATAGCCATAATTGGCAACAACTCGACGGATATTCGATTCGACAAACTGCCATATACCAGTTTGTGATGGTAAGCAGTCGTTCATACCTCTGATTGCTTGAATAGTCTTTGCCACAATTGTCTCTAATTAATTAAATAAAGCGCGACATTATAAGGATTTTGTCGCGCGGGGTAAAACTTAGGAGGCCGATTTTTACGTGTTTTATGGATTTTTTTTCGCTTTATTCGGAATTATTCAGTTTAGTTGCTTATATCGGTGACTTTAATCCGGTTTCTCTCGTCAAGTAGTGCCGCCTTCGCTCTGATACGTTTTTCTAACTGGTCAACTAAATCATCGTTAGACAAACGTTCGCGTTGACGCTTACCATCGAGATAAAAACCGCTCATGTTGCGAGCACCTGTTAAGCCTAAATCAGACACCTCAGCTTCACCGGGACCATTTACAACGCAACCAATAATCGACACGTCCATAGGCGTTAGAATATCTTCGAGGCGTTCTTCTAGCGCATTAACGGTTGATATAACATCAAATTCTTGACGCGAACAACTAGGGCAAGCGATAAAATTAATACCTCTTGCTCGAATTCGGAGTGACTTTAAAATATCAAAACCCACTTTTATTTCTTCAACTGGATCCGCTGCTAATGAAATCCGGATTGTGTCACCAATACCCTCAGCTAACAACATGCCAAGTCCAACTGCACTTTTTACTGCTCCAGCTCGAAAACCGCCCGCCTCAGTTATACCTAAATGCAATGGCTGAACAATTTGCTTAGCTAACAGGCGATATGCGCCAACCGCTAAAAATACGTCCGACGCTTTTACACTAACTTTAAACTGGTCGAAATTCAGTTTATCAAGGATATCAACATGTCTCATTGCTGACTCAACCAATGCCGCAGCGTTTGGTTCTTTATATTTCTCCTGGATATCTTTTTCTAACGAACCGCCATTGACACCAATTCGAATTGGAATATTGTTATCTTTAGCGCAATCAACAACGGCTCTCACTCGTTCCATGTTGCCAATATTACCCGGGTTTATCCTTAAGCAGTCAACACCGTATTGTGCAACTTTTAACGCTATCCTATAATCAAAATGTATGTCCGCTATCAAAGGAATATTGACTTGCTGTTTTATTAATTTGAATGCTTCCGCCGCCTCCATCGTAGGCACAGAGACACGCACGATGTCACCGCCAACTCCTTGAATACGTTTTATTTGTGCAACAGTAGCGTCTACGTCTAGCGTATTCGTATTAGTCATTGACTGCACAGCGATAGGAGCACCATCACCAATAGGAACATTGCCTACATAAATTCTAGTTGATTTACGACGAATAATAGGAGAATCGGAAAACATTATTGACCTGTAATTGCTAATTCAAACTGCGCTGGGACACCACGACGATACTGAGAAAGATCAACTGGCGCACCAGCAAAATCGATATCAACAGTGGACGGCGGGCACATATTTACTGATATTGGAGGAATACCGCTAACTGCCATTACTCTGCCTTTGACTTTAACGCCGACGGCCATAACTTCACCTTTTGCATCTTTGACACTTAACCAACAATCTTCTTTAAAGGTGAAAACAACATCCACAGTACCGTCGCTATTAATGTTGTATCCATCTACGGACCGACTGCTTAGATTAACTAAAGCGTCATCACTTTTCCCAACCAATAGATTATCCACTTCGGATTGTTCATCCACAGATTGGTCTATGAATTCAGACGCTTGGCCCTCTGAGTTCGTTATCGCTTGTTCAACCTCATTAACAGCTTCATCAAGCCCATTGTCTATAACATCTTGAGTATTTTGACTATCTAGGGAGTTACTAGCGCTGGTCAGTTCATTTTGGCGTTTAACATCTTCTTCGAGAATAGCGAGTTCATCAGGCATGTTCAGATTATTACTCATCGCATTGACCGACTCGCCTTCATTTATGTTGCTCGATTGCTCTGTCACATTGTTGTTAAACAGATTTAACCTGTTCATTATCGATTTATCAGATTGTTGGTACCACCAGATAACCAACGAAGCAACAACCAAAAATACGATGATATAGGTCACCACCATCCAGCGGTCGTCATTTGCTTGTTTGGCGACACGTTGAGAAAAACTCTGTAATTTAGCCGGCTGCCTTTCACCTTGATGCAACACATCAAAATTTTCAAGCAAAGGCTCTACAGGCATGCCCAACAGTTTCGCATAAATTCTCACATAACCTTTAGTAAAGGTAATTGATACGCCGGGCTTGTGCGTGTCGGTTTCGATATCTTGAATATTTCCTAAGCGCAAGTGCAGGCGATCAGCAACTTGTTGCTGAGTGAGACCTTGCTCCTCACGACCTTTTTTCAGCTGTTGACCATGTGTAGCTTGCGTCGACTCTGCTGTCGCTTCTTTTGTATTGATATATGCTTCAGTCATTTTTTTTCGGGTCCTTTACCCGCAACTTCATCCCTGTTACTACAGCGGATGGATCGTCAAGGTTATTCCATTGCATTAGGTATTTCATTTTAACGTTATATCGAAGTGATATGCGATACAAGTTTTCCTGTGGTAGCACAACATGATAACTGGCATCACCATTCACCGCCTCATCTATTTGTAGTGTCGGCGTATCTTGCGCTTCATCCGCCGCGACTTTAACGACATCATCGACTGTTACAAGCGAGTCATTAACTCTTTGAGCTGCTCCATCGATGGTTGCAGACTCGTTCTGTGTATTGTTGAAATCAGCGGCGAGTGCTGCCTCTAACTCCGCCTCTCGCTTTGCTGCGGCATCAGCGCTAAGACCATTGTCAATATTAGTAACTTCAGTCGGGACACTCTCGAGCACCTCGACCTGTTTATCTTCAGCCTTTTGTGGCCTTGTAGT
The DNA here is from genome assembly GCA_034112105.1 of Glaciecola sp. GTDB lineage: Bacteria > Pseudomonadota > Gammaproteobacteria > Enterobacterales > Alteromonadaceae > Glaciecola. The sequence goes on from JAWUVZ010000066.1 coordinate 20,785, forward strand.
TGGAGCTTCAACAAGTATCGCCGGCATTAGCGTTTTATTTACTTTTATTAAGGCCGGGTTATCTGCGGGAATCGTTTGAACAGTGTCGACTGCAATATTTACATCTGTTTGCGAAACACTTCCATTTGCCGCCTGGTCACTTTCTTTGCGCTTATTTTTGACGGTAGCAACCGGCTGAAATTTACCCATTTGTTTTTTAAAAAGCGCCGTGTTTGGATGTTCCGCAAACATACTCTTCATCAATTCGCCATAGCCGAGTGCTGCTTTGGTATCACCTAACCCTTGCGCTATTTCGTATGACAACCAAAGTGATTCTGGAGATACTCGGGAAACACGGCCATACTTCCACAAGGACTTTTTCGCTTCGCCATAATTACCCTGTTCTTTTTGTAATTGTGCTAAAAAGAACAGGCTCTTACCGCGCGTAGGTTGATGGTTTAAGGCTAATTCAAAGAAACCGATAGCTTCATCTGTTTTTCCTTGGTCAACTGCACAAATGGCTAAATTCTCATAAGTCTCTGCTACTGAAACGTAACTTTTACTAGTTACCGCTCTTAAGAAGTAAGATTTAGCTTTTTCATAGCGTCCTTGCTCACATAAAAACGCACCGTAACTATTAATTATATTTGGATTTTCAGGGGCGAGCTTGAGAGCTTTAAGATAATACTCTTCAGTTAGTGCAAGTTCATCAACTTGCTGATAGTAGTAGGCCATTGCAAAATGAGCATCTGCTGACTTTGGCGCAAAATGTAAGGCCTTGTCTAAGTTAGCTTTCGCTTGAGAAAAATTTCCATTGCTTAAATAGGTTAGTCCTAAGCTGACTCTATTCTTTGCTGCAGCATCAGTGTTGATACCAGCCGCACCAGCAAATGCGGGATCTCTTGGCTCTGTCACACAACCACTTAGAAGTGCACAAAAAACAATAGCTACTAAGGATTTATTCAACATGGTCTTTCTCTTATATTTGTTATTGAGTCATTTTTACCGAAATTGGTTGTCCATTCATCTGTTTTTTCAATAATCTTTTTGTTCTATCAACAACCTCACCCACTAATTGACCACATGCGGCGTCAATATCATCCCCGCGCGTTTTCCTGATCATAACAGTGTAACCATACTCCATGAGTACCTTTGAGAACCTATCCATACGTGAATTACTTGAGCAAGAATAAGGTGTACCTGGATAAGGATTAAATGGTATCAGGTTTATCTTACAGGGCGTTTCTTTCAATACTTTAGCTAATTCATGCGCTTGGTCAGTACTATCGTTGACTTTGTTTAACATAACATACTCAACGGTGACTTTGCCTTGATTCGCTTTAGATTTTTCTAAATAACGTCGTACACTTGCTAGAAATTCTTCAATTGGATATTTTTTATTCACTGGTACAATTTCATCACGCAGCTTGTTGTCTGGCGCATGCAGCGAAATCGCGAGTGCAACATCAATTTGGTCGCCCAACATATCCAACGCCGGAACAACACCTGAGGTGCTCAAGGTAACTCTGCGTTTAGACAACCCAAAACCAAAGTCATCCAACATGATACGCATTGCTGGGACAACATTCTTTAGGTTTAATAACGGTTCGCCCATTCCCATCATAACGACGTTGGTAATAGGACGTTGTGAGGTATCCTTGGATAATCCAATAAACGTCGCTACCCGCCATACCTGCCCAATAATTTCAGCGACCGACAGATTACGATTAAAGCCTTGTTGTCCTGTTGAACAAAAAGTACATTCCAATGCGCAGCCAACCTGCGAGGAGACGCATAGCGTCGCGCGGTCAGTTTCTGGTATCCATACTGACTCTACTTCCTGTCCGCCCTCTAATAACAAGGCAAATTTTATAGTGCCATCAGATGCCTGTTGATGCTCTGAAATAACGGGTGCTTTGATAACGCAATGTTTTTTTAATTTAGCACGCAAATCTTTGTTAATGTTTGTCATCTTATCGAAATTAGACTCACCCTCTTGGTAAATCCACTTCATCAATTGCTCAGCACGAAATGGTTTTTCATTGATAGAGGCAAAATAGTCACGCAAGCCCTGTCGGTCCAAGTTCAATAAATTAACTTTTTTCATCTCTTTCTGAGGTTCTATATTTACTTGGCCTACTGACATTTTTTTACCTTCATAACAATTTATAACAAATATCGTTGCACGTATTATAGCGAATAACATTGTGCACATATAGTATACGTGATTCAACTCAATTAAGAGTGATTTAACGCTGGCTTATCAGCCCATATAATTTAATTAAAAAAGGGAGCCGAAGCTCCCTTACTATATCACTTCGTTTGCTTAGCGTGTGCGTGGGCAAATTTCTTCATCAGAGAAGAAGTAAGCTATCTCTCGAGCCGCTGCCTCTGGCGCATCTGAACCGTGACATGCATTTTCGTCAATAGACTCTGCATAATCGGCACGTAATGTACCTGCAGCAGCATCTGCTGGGTTAGTTGCACCCATAATTTCTCTATTTTTGCCAACAGCCTTATCGCCTTCAAGCACTTGAACAATTACTGGACCAGATGTCATGAAGCTAACTAGTGCACCAAAAAAGGGACGTTCGCTATGCTCTGCATAAAAGCCTTCAGCTTGTTCTTTGCTCATGTGAACCATTTTTGAAGCAACAATGCGTAAGCCCGCACTTTCAAAACGGTTATAAATTGCGCCGATAACATTTTTCGCTACTGCGTCAGGTTTGATTATCGAAAAGGTACGTTCTAAAGCCATGGTTAATTCTTCCGTTTGCTGATTTTAAAAATTCGCGCGATTATAAAGAAGATAGGCTGTAATGAATACCCCTTCTTCGCAAATTCGTTTTTTAAATTCAGACAATGTATGTAGTTTCAGTTTCTTTGATAAACACTTCAATACAATTTAATGTATATAATTCATACACTTGATAATAAAAAAAGTAGCGCAAGTAACGAAACTTCGCATTTTATGAATATTCAAATAATTCATAAAAAACACGCATTGTCAGAATAGAAATGAGCATTAATCTCTAATGTTCTTCACTCGCATGATTGATCGTGTATTTAGGTATTTCAACAACCAAATCTTGATCACTGATAATTGCTTGGCAACCCAAGCGCGATTCAGGCTCAAGACCCCAAGCTTTATCCAGTAGATCCTCTTCCAAATCTTCTGACTCACCTAAAGAATCATAACCTTCTCTAACAATAATGTGGCAAGTGGTGCATGCACACACTTTTTCACACGCATGTTCAATACCTATTCCATTCTTTAACGCTAAATCCAGCACTGAAGTACCTTTATCTGCCTGAAATACAGCACCCTCTGGACAAAGTTCTTTATGGGGTAAAAAAATAACTTGTGGCATTCTTCAATCCTATTTAAATATCATCTACCGAATGACCTGCGAGCGCTTTTTGAATGGACTTATCCATTCTTCTGGCAGCAAAATCTTGGCTTAATTTATCAACAGCATCGATAGCTTGTTTAATAGCATCGATATCATTATTCGCTGCACACAGCCCTAAACTTGTCAGAGCGTGGTCAATCGCTTTTCTTTCGTTGTCTGATAATAACTCATCACCATCTTCGGCCAACGCACCGTGCATAGCTTCAAGAACTCGACTTGCATCGACTTGTTGCTCTTTTAACATTCTTTCTTGCATATCTTGCTTAGCGTTTTGCATGCTAGATTGCAACATTTCCAATATTTCTGATTCTTCCAAACCATATGACGGCTTAACCTGTATTTCAGCTCGTACACCGCTTGATTTTTCCATCGCTGTGACATTTAATAAACCATCAGCGTCAACCTGAAAAGTAACTCGTATATGAGCAGCTCCTGCGGTCATTGCAGGGATGCCTTTTAAGGTAAACTTAGCCAGAGACCGACAGTGATCAACCAACTCTCTTTCGCCCTGTAATACGTGCACTAGCATTGCCGTTTGACCGTCTTTAAACGTCGTAAACTCTTGTGCTTTTGCCACTGGGATTGTGGTGTTTCGAGGAATGATTTTCTCAACCAATCCGCCCATCGTTTCAATTCCTAAAGATAATGGGAGAACATCCAATAGCAACATATCACTGTCAGGTTTGTTACCGACCAAAATATCGGCCTGAATACCAGCACCAATAGCCACCACTTTATCCGGATCAATTGACGTCAATGGCGCTTTTTTGAAAAACGTTTCAACTTGTTGACGCACAAGTGGAACCCGCGTTGAGCCGCCAACCAGGATGACATTATTCACCTCTTCGAGACTGACGCGTGCATCTTTCACTGCGCGTTTGCAGGTGCTAATTGTCTGCTTTACTAAGTCATTAATCATTTGATTAAGTTGCTCTAAATGTACGCTAACCTCTGTGCTTTGATCAGCTCCCACTAATTGAATAGATACACGGCTAGAATCAGTACTACTTAATGCTTCTTTTACTTCCTTACCCGCGTTCATTAAGCGTCGGTGGTTTTGTTTTTCTGCAACAGTATCTAGTCCTAGCTGGTGCGCTAAATGACCCGCTAATAGATGATCAAAATCGTCTCCGCCAAGGGCTGAATTACCGCCAGTAGCGAGCACCTCAAAAACCCCTTTATTCAGCCGTAGAATTGAAACATCAAAAGTACCACCGCCCAAATCGTAAACCGCAATAACACCTTCTTCTTTGCTATCTAGACCATATGCAATAGCTGCAGCAGTAGGCTCATTGAGCAATCGTAGCACTTTCAAACCCGCAAGTTGGGCTGCATCCTTTGTTCCTTGGCGCTGAGCATCATCAAAATAGGCTGGAACGGTAATGACAGCACCCGTGATTTCATCGCCCATTCTGGCTTCAGCACGTGTTTTCAATGCGCTTAAAATGTGTGAAGAAATTTGAATTGGGTTCAACTCACCTATGGGCGTTATAAAGCGCGGAGAAGCCGAGTCAGCAACAAATTGGTAAGGTAACTGGTGCCAATGAGTAGTCACATCGGCTAAACTTCTACCCATAAAACGCTTCACTGACATAATCGTGTTTGCTGGATCCGCATTTGATTTATCTCTCGCACGATAGCCAACATCGATTGACGTTTCAGAATAGTGGACGACGGATGGTAATAAGTGTCTTTCATATTCGTCTGCTAACGTGACGCATTGACCACTTTTTACAGCACTCACTAATGAATTGGTTGTACCTAAGTCAATTCCAATTCCTATCTTACGTTCATGCGGAGCTGCACTTTGGCCTGGCTCAGCAATTTGTAATAATGCCATATAACTTGAAACCTTTTATTTTGTCTGCTAACTGTCCGTTATTCGGTCGAGTTTTGTTTCGATTTCGTTAGCAAGTTTGAGCATAAACTTCATCTTGGCTAACTCTTGCGCTGCCGCTTGGTTGTCTTCGTCTTTGTTAGGTGATAATAACTCACAAATGACATTTTCTTGTGCAGCCAAAACGTCAAAATTGTCAGTAACAAGTCTTTCTAACGCTTCTTCGGTGCTAGCATCTTCTAATGACTCACGCCACTCCATTTGCTCCATTAAGAATTCAACATCACCTACGGTGTCTTGTTCACTTGGTAACTCAACACCACGTACTATTAATAAATGCTCGCCTCTTGTTACAGGTGATTTGAGCACCGAGTAAGCATCGTTAACTTGTGAATTCTTGGTGAGATACAGTCGTTTTTCCTGCTCGCTTGCAGTTGCAAATCGGTCTGGATGGGTCAACTTTTGAAGCGTTTGATAGTGCTCTTTAAGCTTGATTAGGTCTATCGCGAACTGTTCAGGTAGGTTATATAGCTCAAAGTAATTCATCATACAGAAGCCTTGCTTTGGAAAACGAAGAAGACGCTAACCAGTTAAGATTAGCGCTAGAATAAAGAATTATACGTTAAAGCTTTCGCCACAACCGCATTCGCCATTGGCGTTCGGATTATTAAATTGAAAACCTTCGTTGAGTCCTTCTTTGCCGAAATCTAACTCAGTTCCATCCAGATATGCCAGACTTTTGCCGTCAATAATAATGTTAACACCATTATCTTCAAACATTTCATCACCAGGATTTAAGCCATCTACAAATTCAAGTACATAAGCTAGGCCAGAGCAGCCAGTAGTCTTGACACCCAAGCGCAAACCTAAGCCAGAACCTCGGCTGTCTAAAAATGATTTTGCACGAACCGCAGCGGCGTCAGTTACCTTAATACCCACTCGGATACTCCTTACTTTGCATAATTAATATTTGCTACTAGCAACCCTGGTAAAAATCAAACTACAAAGTTAAGCGCTTTGCTTCTTTTTGTAATCTGCAACAGCTGCTTTAATAGCGTCTTCTGCCAAAATTGAGCAGTGAATTTTCACTGGTGGTAATGCTAATTCTTCGGCGATATGAGTATTTTTAATCAATACTGCTTCGTCAATGCTTTTACCCTTTACCCATTCAGTCACTAAAGAACTTGATGCAATAGCAGAACCACAACCATAGGTTTTGAACTTAGCATCTTCGATGATACCGTTCGGGCCTATTTTAAGTTGAAGCTTCATTACATCACCACATGCAGGCGCACCGACCATACCTGTTGCAACAGTTGGGTCATTTTTATCAAATCCGCCAACATTACGAGGATTCTCGTAATGGTCAATTACTTTTTCACTATAAGCCATGATTTTTCCCTTAACGTTTTGCGTTACAAGAATACTTTTTTAGTACAAAAATATTTTATATCGCTATTTTAAACCAATTAATCTATTTTTTATAACTAGGCAACATTACCTAATTATCGAACTTCTTGCTACTTCGACTAAGACCGACTTTGCGCTCACTATGTTTATTAAAAACCTAGTGAGAAGCCCATTTAACGGTACTTAAGTCGATGCCTTCTTTATACATATCCCAAAGTGGCGACATGTCGCGAAGTTTATGAATCGCATTACGAATAACGCCAATCACGTAATCTATTTCCTCTTCAGTCGTAAACCGACCCAGACTAAAACGAATTGAGCTGTGCGCTAATTCATCGTTCAGGCCAAGCGCGCGCAGCACGTAAGATGGTTCTAAACTCGCAGATGTACAAGCTGAGCCTGAAGAAACTGCCATATCTTTAAGTGCCATAATCAATGATTCACCCTCAACATAGGCAAAACTGACGTTCAAGTTATGCGCTACACGATGATCTGCATCACCATTTAGATATACGGCTTCCATATCTTTAACGCCATTATACAACTTGTCACGTAACATTTTTATGCGTTCGTTTTCTGTCGCCATTTCTTCTTTAGCTAAACGGAAAGCTTCACCCATTCCTACTATTTGATGAGTTGCAAGCGTACCAGAACGCATGCCACGCTCATGCCCACCGCCGTGTATTTGTGCTTCAATACGCACCCGTGGTTTGCGCGACACATATAATGCTCCAATACCTTTAGGACCATAAGTTTTGTGGGCACAGAAAGACATCAAATCAACGTTCAATTCTTGCAAATCGATAGGCACTTTACCGGTACTTTGAGCTGCGTCAACGTGAAACAAAATCTTACGAGCACGACATATCTTGCCAATGGCTCCGATATCTTGAATAACACCAATTTCGTTATTAACATGCATGATGCTAACCAACACTGTGTCATCACGCATTTCAGCCTGAAGCTTGTCTAAGTCTACGAGACCACTTGGTTCAGGCATCATGTACGTAACTTCGAAGCCTTCACGTTCCAACTGACGAGCTGTGTCTAACACTGCTTTGTGTTCAGTTTTCACCGTAATTATATGCTTGCCACGCTTTTGATAAAATATTGCAGCGCCTTTAATAGCCAAGTTATTTGACTCTGTTGCACCTGATGTAAATACGATTTCACGTGGATCAGCATTTACTAGGTCCGCAATTTGATTTCTTGCAATGTCTACCGCTTCTTCAGCCACCCAACCAAAATGGTGAGAACGCGAAGCTGGATTACCGAAATTACCTTCATTGGTTAGGCATTCTTTCATTTTTTCGGCGACACGAGGGTCAACTGGTGTGGTTGACGAATAATCTAAATAGATTGGTAACTTAATATTGCTCATTATCGCTCCGATTAAAGTTGCATACTGATTTCAATTTCACTTACTAGGTTTCTTGCCGCCGCTTTGTTTAGATCTTGACGGCCGGCTACTTCTCTTACTTCACTTGTCTTCATTAACTCACCAATGCTGATACCATTGAGAAATTGACTAATTCTATCACTTAAGTCTTGCCATAATGTATGTGTCAAACAACGTTCACCACCTTGGCAATCTGCTTGGCCTTGACAACGAGTCGCATCAACTGACTCATCTACGGCACGTATTACTTCGCCTATCGCGATATCACTAGCCGCTCTACCTAACTTATAACCACCACCAGGACCCCTGACACTAGATACGAGTTGTTCTTTACGTAAGCGAGCGAATAATTGTTCTAAATAAGATAGCGAAATTTCTTGGCGTTCTGAAATATCAGCTAACGACACGGGTCCATTGCGTGAATGCAAAGCTACGTCCAACATTGCGGTAACGGCATAACGACCCTTTGATGTCAGCTTCATACTTCCCTCATTTTGTTGAACAGCCATAATGACTCTATTAGATACGGATATTTTATATACCTGAGTAAATTTGTCAAGTATATACCCGAGTATTTTGGTAGGTTATTATTTAGCCGATAAATTTTGCAGCTAAGTCGACATTATATGCTGGGATCAAAGGCCTCTGCAGCGGCTTTCTTGAATATTGGTGAGATACCCGTTTCCGCAAAATCTTCAATACCTAACTTCGGAATAGAGTCACTACACACATCCCCGCCCAGTGATTGTATAACCTTACACATTTCTTCTACTTTGCTATCCATTTGGTGAACATGCTCGAGCATTATCCCCATCGCATTTGCGACAGGGTCAGGATTTTCTTCACTCACTGCATATGCATCAAAACCATATTTCTCGGCAATCGCTTTGCGTTTATGCTTTGTTTCTGGCGACGTTTCTTGAGTATTTACTTTTTGCAGTAAATTACGCCCTGGTATACCAACGCATGTTGCGTTTTCTGGAACATCCTTTACCACAACCGAATTCGACCCTATTCGCGCATTCTTGCCGATAATAATAGGGCCGAGCACTTGTGCTCCTGCACCTACGACTGAATTATCCTCAAGTGTTGGATGACGTTTGCCTGCTTTCCAACTCGTTCCGCCTAACGTAACTCCATGATATAAAGTCACATCGTTACCAACGACGGCGGTTTCTCCGATTACCACACCCATGCCATGGTCGATAAAGACTCTGCGTCCAAATTGTGCCCCAGGATGGATTTCAATACCGGTCAGAAAGCGTGAAATATTGGACAGGAAGCGTGCTATCCAGTAAAGCTTCCACTTCCATAACTGATGACTGACCCGATGCATCCAAATCGCATGCAAGCCGGGGTAGTTGAACAAAACTTCCATCGTATTCCTAGCGGCGGGATCTCGATGGAACACACTTTTAATATCTTCACGAATTCGACTGAACATTACTTTTTGTTTCCACTCGTTTTATCTATTGAGGCCAATATGCCACGTAAAATATTTAACTCTTGAACTTCTGGGCGGGCCCTATTAAATAACCGACGAAGCTTTGTCATTACCATACCCGGATGATTGGCCACGATGAAATTTACGTCCTTCAACGTTTTCTCGAGATGCACATAAAAACGCTCTAAATCTTCACTCAACGGATATTTTGCTTTAACCGATGGCGCATGCTGCAATGCTTCGATATCCAGATGATTAACTCGAATCTCGTAACAAAGAGTTTGCACCGCTGCGGCGATATTTAAGGAGCTATAATCAGGATTAGCTGGAATGCAAACATGAAAGTGACATTGTTGTAATTCTTCATTGCTTAAACCATTATTTTCGCGCCCGAAGACTAATGCAACGGGATATTTTTCGGCTTCAACAACCAACTTATGCCCGCATTCTCGCGGTGTCAGCATGGGCCAGGGTAGCGTTCTTGAGCGTGCAGAAGTTCCCACAACTAAACCACAATCACTAACTGCCTCCTCGAGCGTATTTACAATTATTGCATTAGCCAGCACATCATCAGCTGCACCCGCGGCCAGAGCCCTCGACTTGCCATCAGGTGGGGATATAGGATCAACTAAATACAATGAACTGAGCCCCATCGTTTTCATTGCACGAGCAGCTGAGCCAATATTGCCTGTATGACTAGTGTTGACTAAAACAATTCGAATATCTGCAAGCATTTACGTATTCCGTTGAATTTAAATTTAAATAAAATAGAGCAATAATAAAGATAGAAGGGTAAATAAGGATCACTAGGCTTTGCTCCTGAGTGCATATTACACTTACTAACTAAACGCCATATCAGATCTGGGCTCCTCATCTTAGCTCTTGAGCCGCACTCTAACTATTTGGTTGACGCTTTTTTAAGGGCGCAAAGGTTATCACAACCAATAATAACTGTCTTTTGCAAAAAAGTAATAAAATATACATGCAATAGATAATGCTAATACTCAAAATAGTGATTGAGGGGGGGTTACCCTATAATACGCTTAATCTCAGCGATGAGGGCATCAATTTTTGGCGCTATATCAGCAAACACACGGTTGCCATTCTTGATATTAGTTTCAAGTTCAGTCGCTTTCTTACTTAATTCAGAAAATCCGAATAGATGTGCCGCGCCAGAAAGCCTGTGAGCGAGAGAACGCAGCGCTTCGAGTTCTTGATTTTCACTTTTGATACTAAATTGCTGAAGCTCATTTATGAGACTTGTTTTGAATTCACTGACTAGATCGGACATATCAATATTACCAAGGATCGAATTTGCTTGGCGCATTGAGTCTGTATCGTCAGTATTGAAAAATGTTGCGATGGTTGAAATAAGTAGTTGTCGGTCAATCGGTTTCTGAATATAACCATCAAAGCCAATCGAAAAGTATTCGTCAACTTCGTTTGTCATAGCATTCGCAGTTAGTGCAATAATTGGCTTTTCACAGCCCAATTCACGCAATACCTTGTAAGCTTGTAAGCCATCCATTTTAGGCATCTGAATATCCATCAGAATCACTTCGGGTAGGTGCTCATTATAAAGTTTAATAGCTTCAAAACCATCTGCTGCGGAGTATACTGTTAGCCCTAACTTAGTCAACAGCCGCGAAATTAGACGGCGATTATCAAAGTGATCCTCAGCAAGCAGTATCTTTCCTTGAAACAAAGGTTTTGGCAACGAACTATTTAAGTCCATATTCACTAATGGCGTTTCAAATTCTAGCGCAATTGCTGGCATTATCATACTAAATGTGAACACACTTCCCCTGTCGACCTCACTCTCAACCGTAATATTGCCAGACATAAGAACAGCAAGTTGATTTGATAAATGCAGACCAAGCCCTGAGCCTCCGAAACGACGCCGTATACTACTGTCACCTTGTGTAAAACTGCTAAATATTTGTGTTATTTGATCCTGAGAAATACCAATGCCGGTGTCTTCAACGTGGAATATTAAGCAATCGTCTTCTATCAAAACTCGTAATTTAACATGCCCTTTGATAGTGAATTTAAGCGCATTAGATAAAAGATTTATCAATATTTGTTTTAAGCGCAAACCATCAACCTTGATAACAAAAGGTATTGGTAAGTTTTCAATTAAACTAAATGCAAGCCCCTTAACTCGCGCCTGCATGGAGAACATCGTATTGATATTAGACAATAATACATGCAAATCCTGAGGAGCATATTCAAGTTCAAATTTGTTCTCTTCAATTTTCGTTAAATCGAGAATATCGTTCAACAAAGCAAGTAAATAGAGACTGCTATCGTGGATTATTTCAACTTCCTTATAAATGTCTTGTTGTTTTACATCGCGACAAATAATAGCTTCAGCCTGCCCTATAACGGTGGTCAACGGGGTACGTATTTCATGACTCATATTCGCGAGAAATTGTGTCTTTATATGATTCGCGACTGCTAATTTTTCTGATTCGAGGGCTATGTCTGAAGTCTTTTCTGCAACCTGACGCTCCAATTCAATAAGTGCTCTTTTTTGACGCTGCATATAATACAGTCCAGCCAATGATATCAGTGAGGCATAAACGACAAACATCCACCAACGTTCCCAAAAAGGGATACCAATAGTGAGGTTTACTGATAATTCGTTGTCATACCATCGGTTGTCTTTTATTTTTGCTCTAACCCGAAATACGTACTCGCCGCCATCCAAATTGGTATATGTAGCTGTACTATTGTTGCCATTTTCATTCCAATTTTGGTCAAAACCTTGCAGAAAATAGCTATATTGAATTTGTCTCGCATTTAATAAGTCAAGCGTGGCAAATTCAAATTTAATATTGCTCTGGTTATAGTTTAGCTTTATGCCTTGGTCTTTTATTTGCTTAATATTGTACAATTCAGGCGATCCCAACACTTCAAAATTTGTCAGCTCAGTATTTTCATCTAGAACGTGATTTTTCACGGACGCTGGGGAGAAATAAGAAATACCATCGCGACTAGATAAATAAATAGTGCTGTCAGACTTTCTAATTGTCGGGTTATAAAAATATCGAGAACCCGGCAAACCATCTCGCTTATCAAAGTGCTGAAACTCACCGTTTACGGGATTAAGTCGGCTAACACCAATCGGAGTCACTAACCATAACAGACCCTCTTTGTCCTCATTTATGAAGCGAATACCTTTATTTTCTCGTTCCAAAAAGTAATGACTGATGGCTCGTCGCTCTCCAGACTTCTGATCGACCAAATAGAGTCCTGTTTTATTACTTATCCATAACTGATTTTTGCTATCTATATAAATAGAATAAATAAAATCGTGGGGCTCGGTGTATTCAGCTAGTGACTCAGCAGGACTAATCAACTCTAACTCTTTGCCCTCACTATTCGACCGATATAAGTCATTGTTAATTGCAACCCACATATTGTTGTTTGGGCCTAAATATAAATCCAAGGCCTCATAATCACCGGTAAATTTATTTTCTATTAAAATGCTGTCGAATGACAAGTCGACTGAATTAATAATGAAGAGTCGGTTAGGAGCTGCAACCCAAACATTATTAAGGGAGTCTATTTCCAAATCTTTAATGTCTTCAAAATCTATTCGTAACACTTGCGGCGGCGCTACCTCTATTTGATGACCATCTTGGTCTAACTTAAAAAGGCGTTGCGTGTCGGCATACCAAATTTCATCATTTGATGTCTGAGTGATATGTACGATTGCAGGCCAATTTGTGTCAGTTTTACTATTACTTAAATTAATAAGCTGATTAGTTTCAGGTATCCATTTATATAAGCCAATTTGCGACGTACCGACTAAAATACTGTCGTCGTTAATGGCCTTAAGTGAAAATGCAGTCTTTACTCGTTGATCGTCGAACGACCTAAAAACGTTAGTTCGGCTGACTTTATATACACCGACCCCTTCACAGCTTAGCCAGATCGTTCCTTGCGTGTCTTGGAACAGGGTTTGGCTGCATCTATCATCAAAGTCTAACGGAACCTTTTTAAGCGTTTTATCAGCCTCAGTAAATGAAAAAACACCGTAGTCGCTGGTTATCCAATACTCACCAAAATCAGTGCGTATCATTGAATAAATGGGACCCATATTAGTAATACTTGGGCTATCGATTACACTAAATTGAGCGCGTTTACTATCGAAAAAAACAACACCATTTTGTGTACCTAAGTAAAGATCACCACTATGATTCGCTTCAATATTACGTATTTTATTACGCTTGGAAAGAAGTACATCTGGTTCCGGAAATAAATGAGAAAACATCAGCGTAGCAGTGTCTAATTTATTGAGGCCAAAGTCAGTCGCTATCCATAACTCATTGGCTGTAGTTTGCTCTATATCCCATACTCGTTGATTAGAAATTCCCACCTTTCCTGTATTTTGCATGGAAATTGGTTCGAATTTTTGACTGCTTCGACTAAACCGATTAATACCACCACTGAAAGTACCAAACCATAGTGTATTGTTAGCATCTTCAAAAATCCGTTGAACCTTGGGAGCACTGAGCTTGCCGGGTGCATCCGGCGAATATGCATAATGGGTGAACGACTGAGAGTGTAAATCAAATTTAATAGCGCCACTACCCCAACTGCCTATCCAAAGATTGTCCTGGCTGTCTAGAATTAAATTTCCGGCATTATCATTTGGTAAGGAGTTCGGATTATTCGTATCATGTTGGAAGGTAACCAGATTTTTACCGTCATAACGAAAAACGCCATTATAACCAGTACCAAACCACAGGAATCCGTCATCATCTTGGACGATCGAAAAAATAATAGACGATGTGAATCCATCATTCTCGTTTAGTAGTTCGGATTGATACTCAGTTGCTGAGGCCGTGCAAATAACCAGCCACAAAGATATCAACAAACAACAGGACGTTATTAACCCATGTACCAACTGAACACCTTTATGAATGGCAATTTAAGGAATGCGTCAACTTACGTAATAACGCTGCTGAATTAAGACCACTGCAACTTACGTAGTATACCTGAAGTTGTGAGTCAAGAAAAACACCAATAGACCCATTCACAGGTTTCTGTTAATATACGCGCGATTTTTTAGGCATGCTCTCGCACTCAAAGCGCTTTACGCGCAGTTTTCGGCGGTATGACTCTACTGTTCTTTTTACAACTTGGTGGTTCTAACTATGCATCCTATGCTCAATATCGCTGTGCGCGCAGCCCGCTCAGCAGGAAACGTGATCGCTCGTGGATTTGAAACTTTCGACGACCTACAAATCGAACAAAAAGGCGAAAATGATTTTGTAACTAAAATTGACAAGGAAGCTGAGCAAACCATTATTTACAAAATCAAACAATCTTACCCAGACCACACATTTGTGGGCGAAGAAGGTGGCATTGTAGCTGGTGATGATGACTATAAATGGATCATTGACCCACTAGACGGCACTACTAACTTCATCAAAGGTATTCCTCACTTTGCAGTATCTATTGCGCTTCAGTATAAAGGTCGGTTAGACCAAGCGGTTATATTTGACCCTATTCGTGGCGAATTATTTACAGCAAGCCGCGGTAACGGTGCACAATTAAATGGTCACCGTATTCGTGTTAGTCAAGCCAAAGAGCTAGGCAACACCATTTTAGCAACGGCTTTTCCCTACAAAAATAAAGAATCAATAAACGAATATATGGCGAGTTTTAATTCCATATTTGCTGAATGTGGTGATATCCGTCGCGGTGGTTCTGCTGCTCTTGATATGGCTTATGTTGCAGCCGGTCGTTTTGACGGTTACTGGGAACGCGGTGTGAAACCTTGGGATATTTCAGCCGGGGAATTATTAGTGCGTGAGTCTGGTGGACTAGTCACTGATTTTGATGGCGGTAATGACCCACTATTAAGCGGTGAGATTGTAGCTGGTAGCGCACGTGTTGTGCAGGCGATTGTTAAGAGACTTAAGTAACTATTATCTGCTGTTTACCATTTTGATATAGGCAAGCCAAATACAATATAAGAAACATATAAAAAAACCGCTAAATTATTAGCGGTTTTTTTTGAGTAATAAAGAACCCTAATTGACTAAACAGGGTCTTGGTCTTCCCCTTCTTTTTCAATTTCTTCGGGTATTAAATCATCTCTACTAATACCTAATGCCAAGCCTACTGCACTCGCTATATAAACTGAAGAGTAAGTACCAACGATAACACCAAACAATAATGCTGTAGCAAAACCATGGATCAGAGCACCACCTTTATAAAACAAAGCAACTAATACTAAAACAGTGGTTAAAGAAGTAATAATTGTTCTATTCAAGGTTTGCGTCAATGAAATATTAATTATGTCTATTGGCTCTGTTTTACGTATTTTTCTGAAGTTTTCACGGATCCGATCTGACACCACGATGGTGTCGTTGAGTGAATAACCAATAACCGCTAGAACAGCCGCTAACACCGTAAGGTCAAATTCAAGTTGCAACACTGAAAACAAACCCAAGGTTAGAATAACATCATGTGCCAATGCGGCTACAGAACCCAAGGCGAAACGATATTCAAAGCGCATTGCCACGTAAATCAGAATACAAATTAGAGCAACAAGCATAGCTAAACCACCTTGCTCAGTTAACTCCTCACCCACATTTGGTCCAACAAACTCAATTCGACGCATGTCGACCTTGGTGCCATCGGCACGCAACGTCGCCAATACTTGATCACCAATTTCAACTGCTTTGACCCCAGCTCTCGGCGCCAGGCGAATTAATACGTCTTGACTGCTACCAAAGTTTTGCACTACAGCATCCGTATAGCCGGCATCTAGCATTATTGCTCTGACTGCTTCTAGGTCAGCTGACTGCTCATACCCTACTTCAATGAGCGTTCCGCCAGTAAAATCAAGGCCCCAATTTAATTGGTTAACACCCAGTGAAACAATAGAACCTATGATTAATATGCTTGAAAAAATCATCGCTGGGAAACGCCACTTCATAAAGTCGACGGTTTCCTTTAGTTTTAATAATTGAAATCCCATGTGACTCTCCTATATCGCTAACTTGGTCACACGCTTACCGCCCCATATGCTATTAACAAGCACACGAGAAACGACAATCGCGGTGAACATTGATGTAGCGATACCTATCATCAACGTAATTGAGAATCCTTTGATTGGACCTGTTCCTATAGCAAACAAGATCAAACCAGCAAGGAACGTAGTGATGTTAGCATCCAAAATAGTAGAGAACGCGTTATCATAACCGAAGTGAATTGCTTGTTGCGGACTTCTGCCGTCGCGCAATTCCTCTCTGATCCTTTCGAATATGAGTACGTTAGCATCAACCGCCATACCGACGGTCAAAACTATACCAGCCATGCCGGGCAAAGTTAATGTTGCGCCTGGGATCATCGACATAATTCCGACTATCATGACAAGGTTTAATACCAGCGCAATATTAGCAATGACGCCAAAAGCACGATAATAAATAAGCATAAACACGAGGACAGCAGCCAAACCCCAAATGATTGCGGTCATACCTAATTGAATGTTCTCTTTACCTAAGCTCGGTCCAACAGTTCGCTCTTCAACTATTTGAATTGGAGCAATCAAAGCACCCGCTCTTAATAGTAAGGCGAGCTCTCGCGCTTCTGTCGGTGAATCTAGTCCACTAATTTGGAATGCAGATCCTAATTGAGCTTGGATAGTCGCAACACTAATGATGTCTTCTTTCTTTTCAAAAACAAGCTTACCGTTTACGTCACGTTCGCCCGTGGTTTTATATTCAATGAACACCGTTGCCATTGGCTTTTTAATGTTTTCTTTTGTCGCTTTTGACCATTTTGCGCCACCTTTTGAATCAAGGTCGATGCTCACGTTAGGCACACCATACTGATCAACACCGCTATTGGCGTCGATAATATGTGACCCTGTTAGCATTACTTGCTTTTTCAATAAATAAGGTTGGCCATTCTTATGATAGATAACCTCAGAGCCTGCGGGAGCTCTCCCACGCAATGCGTCGCGCACATCATTTTTCTCATCGAGCATGCGAAACTCAAGTGTCGCTGTCGCATTGAGAATTTCTTTTGCTTTAGCGGTATCTTGAATACCTGGCAATTGCACAACTATACGTTCTTGGCCTTGCTTTTGAACGAGCGGTTCTGCAACACCAAGCTGGTTTATTCTGCTGCGAATAATGGTGACGTTTTGAGTGACAGCGGCGTCACGGATTTCCGCTAGGCGTACTTCCAAAAATGCAGCCCGAAGTGTTAGGTCATCGCGTTCAGTAATACTTAAATCGCGAAACTGATTACGCAGGTAAAACTGTGCTTTCTCAAGCATTTCATCGTCTCGAAAGATAACATCTACTGAATCAGGATTCTGCACAACCGTGCGGTAAAATATGCGCTCTTCGCGAAGCTGTAACTTAAAATCACCAACAACGTCCTCGTAAGCTTTGGTTGTTGCGCTGTTCATATCAACTTCCATCAGGAAGTGAACACCACCACGTAAGTCCAAACCGAGTTTCATTGGGCTGGCACCGAACGCATTTAACCAATCAGGTGTATCTGGCGCAAGGTTCATCGCAACAACGTAGTCGTCGTTATCAAGTTTGCTATCAATGAGCTCTCTTGCAACGAGCTGGGTATCGGAGTCAAGAAGACGAACTAAGATGCGTTCATTTTCAAGTTCAATGCGTTTAATTGCTATGCCCTTTTCTTTTAAAGACGCCTCAATAGAGGATTTCAATTCTTCACTTACAAAGGCATTGTTACTTGCTGAAATCTGAATAGCGTGATCTTCACCATAAATATTCGGCATCGCATATAGCGCTGTTATAGCAACAACGAATATGACTAAAATATATTTCCAAAATGGAGTTTTATTTAACACGACAGGACCCTACAAAAGCAAGATAGCAACGTTTGCACTATCTTGCTCTTTGTTGAAAGTTTAAATTGACTTCATTGTGCCTTTAGGCAAAACGGCACTAACAGCTGATTTCTGTACAACAATGTTGTTCGATTCATTGAGTGCAATCTCGATGAAATCTTTATCTTCACTGACTTTCGTGATTTTACCTACTAATCCGCCTTGAGTTAATACTTCATCACCTTTTGAAAGCGATGAAACAAGGTTTTTATGTTCTTTTACACGCTTTGCTTGCGGGCGATATAGAAGAAAATAGAAAATCAAACCAAAAACGGCCAACATGATTAACATGCCGAATTCACCACCGGGCTGACCTGCAGAGTCTTGTGCGTGTGCACTTGAAATTAAAAAGTTCATATATATCCTCGTTTATTTCGTTTTTATTGTTGTTTTACTTTCCTGTTTTACGAATGTGATATTCATAAAACAAAATGCGAGTGCTAGTCCTCTAAAAGTGGAACAGGCAATCCTTTTTGCGCATAAAAATCGGCGACAAAGTGAGTTAACTCACCCGCAGCGATGGCATTACGCAAACCATCCATAATTCGCTGGTAATACCGTAAATTATGAACAGTATTTAATCTTGAACCAAGTATCTCGTTGCATTTATCTAAGTGGTGTAGATATGACCGAGAATAATTTTTACAAGTGTAACAATCACATTTCTCATCCAGCGGTCCCGTATCAGTTTTATTCACTGCGTTACGAATTTTTACCACGCCAGCGGTAACGAACAAATGACCATTGCGCGCATTTCTAGTTGGCATGACGCAATCAAACATATCGATACCGCGACGCACTGCCTCAACGATATCTTCAGGTTTACCTACCCCCATTAAATAACGTGGTTTGTTTTCTGGAATTTTCGGCGCTGTATGATTGATGATGCGGATCATGTCTTCTTTCGGCTCACCCACTGATAAACCACCTATGG